>NZ_JBXEOV010000004.1:0-262390 GCF_056856695.1 Psychrobacillus sp. Z16_25
TCGAGCGGTAGACTCCCCGTTCCGCACGATACTTCAAGGTGCTCTCTCCCATCGCGCGATAGACCCTCTTTTTCGATTGATAGACACCTAAAACCGCGCAGTAGCAATCATTTATCGAGCGGTAGACTCCCCGTTCCGCACGATACTTCAAGGTGCTCTCTCCCATCGCGCGATAGACCCTCTTTTTCGATCGATAGACACCTAAAACCGCGCACTAGCAATCATTTATCGAGCGGTAGACCCCCGGTTCCGCACGATACCTCAATGTGCTCTCTCCCATCGCGCGATAGACCCTCTTTTTCGATTGATAGACACCTAAAACCGCGCAGTAGCAATCGTTTATCGAGCGGTAGACTTCCCATTCCGCACGATACTTCAAGGTGCTCTCTCCCATCGCGCGATAGACCCTCTTTTTCGATCGATAGACACCTAAAACCGCGCACTAGCAATCACCTTTCGAGCAGTAGCCCCCCCATAACCGGGCGGTAGCTGCTTTCCATTTAAAACAAATAAAAAAACGTACCTATATGGCACGCAAACTTGAGTCCTTCAGCAATATCTCCAATTGCCAAGGTTTTATTTATTTAAATAAACGCCTTTTCATCTCTCGCTAATCCAATTTGTTTCTCCATGTCTTTAGAAAGTAAAGCAAGCTTTTGAATTCTACTGTCAATCCCGAAGATACCAGATTTTAAAAAGCGCTCTTCCATCCTAAACAAAGACTGTGGACATAATTTTCGGTCGTGTAACTGATAGGAAACAAAGGCTCTCTTTCTTTCACCCAGCATTTGTTTTACCTTGCCTTTTGCCTCAAAGTATTCTTTAGTAGAAGGAAGAGATAATGAGGCAGCTAATTCTGCTGCTAGATTTTTTGTTTTCTGATAAGCAGGGATTGCCTCTAACTCCTTGTAGGAGGACTGAAAAAATGAGTCGAAAGTTGACTGAAAGGCATGCATAAACTTTTCCAGACTAGAAATACCTAGTAAATTTACGAACGGGATACTAAGTAATTCTCTTTTTATCTTGGTTAATCTTCCGCTCCATCTTTCCTCTACATCCATGCTTTCCTCTATTAAAGATTGATAATATTCAAGCAAGTACTCTCTGACTACAGAAAAGTACCCTTCAAAATATTCCTTTTGCAACGCTTGCATAGACAAATATACATCAAAAGAGTCCTTTAGCTTCTCTCTAGCTTCATTATAATTATCCTGCCTGCTAGCAAAATCTCTTAATAGTGTCTTCTTTTGAAGCTCTCTTGCTGTTAATGAACCCCATGCTTTCGTAATACTTGTATACTCGGCAATTAAGTCATCCATCTGTTCCTCTATCTCAACAGCGAAAGTCTGCAGATTTTTATACGGCTTATATAGGAGGTGTTTCCATGCTTCAAATAAAGTAAATTGCTCATAGTAGAAATGATGATTTTTCACTATGGTCTCTACGAAAGTGTTTGCTTCTTCTATGTCATGAAAGGAATGAACAAAGGATTGCTCAATTATGTCCATTTGTCTCTTTAATTTCTGTTGTTCTTCTATTTTTTCTTTTAATTCCTCTTGAAAAAGAGGAAGCTTTTTATGTATGACTTGGTTTGTACAATACTTATATAAAGACAAGGGAAGCTTTTTCTTACTAGAAAAGATATAACGATCAACCAGTTGAAAGTGTTCAAAAAGTCTCTCGAAAACCTGCTGCACCATATTATGGTCGATTAATTCCCCTTTAGACAGATCCATCCTTTGCAAATCTTCCATAATCTTAGATAACTTTCTTACTTCTTTCTGAAGATAAATGTCTGACTTTCTCTCTAACGTTGACTGCCATTTTTCGAGCTGGCATCCTAGCTCTCGTTCCCATGACATCCAGTAGCCTCCCTCTAGTTAACATTTTATTGTTTTTACAAATATTGTATCATTTTACATGTAATGTTTCACTTATTATTTAACAAAATTTCAGAATATTTATAGAAACTATAACAATTGTCTCGCGGGAGCACAGAAAAAACGTAGCCCTAAGAGGACTACGTTTTTCTTTCCCTAAAAGGGAACACACTCGGAAAATTTGCGTTGTTACTTCGTTAAATCAAAACTGACAATTTGTCTAAAAGGAACCGTCAACCATCAAGATGCACTTTCTTCAAAAAACTTTCTTTCACTTACAAAACTACACTGTATCGTAACCTAAATATATCGGTTCCCGACGAGCGTGCCCTTCGTCAGTAAAGCAAATTTCCCGCCAAGGCTGTGCAATTCTTCCATCGGATTCGTATGGTAACTCATGTTTACCAGTCCTTTCCTTCGGTAGTTCCGCCTTGTACTATACATATACCCTGCCACAAGGTACTTAAACATCCTTTCTATAGAAAATATTCAGAATTTGTCTTACGAAGGAACACACCCATTTCTAAACTTTCTCAGGATCTTTACGTAACAGGCGGCGTAGTAGCTTACCGGAGTTAGTTTTTGGGACACTTTCTATGAATTCGACTTCTCTTGGATATTTATAAGCGGACATTCTTTCTTTGGCCCAGCTGATTATTTCTTCTTCGGTGGCTATTGCACCTGGCTTTAAAACAATAAATGCCTTTACTGATTCACCTCGCATGGCATCCAGGACACCAATTACAGCCACTTCACTAATCTTTTCATTTTTCGCAAGCATCTTTTCTACCTCTTCCGGGTAAACGCTATAGCCAGAACACTTAATCATTTCTTTTGCTCTACCTAGAAAGTACAAAAATCCATCTTCGTCCATAACTCCCATATCGCCAGTTACAAAGTAGCCATCGAAAAATGAATTTTTCGTTTCTTCCTCTCTTCCTTTATATCCTTTAAATACACTTGGCCCTTTTACTAAAATCATCCCTTGTTCGTTTATAGGCAGTTCCTCTGCATAGTTATCTATGTTTACAATCTTTAACTCTGTACCTTCAGGTGCCTTACCATTGGCGCCATACTTAATTTGATTTGGTGGTGTTAGTGTATTCCCTGTATGAGTTTCGCTCATGCCATATGCGAATTCCATAAGTGGTATACCCGTGTATTTTTCCCACTCATCAGAAATTTCCTTCGTTAATTGAATTCCAAAGCTCGTAACAATATTTAAGTTTAATGAAGAGAAATCTGTGTTTTTCATCTTTTCCTCATTCATCATTTGTATGTTCATCGGTGTAGTTGTATATAAAATTGTCGCTTTATATCTTTCTAAAGCTTGTAGATAGCCCTTAGGATCAAAGCGTGTAAGTAAAATTATCGTAGACCCCGTAATGAATGGACTCATCATCCCCACCAGCTTCCCAGCAATGTGGAAAATGGGCATAATACTAATAATTTTATCTTCTTCACGGAAATGAAAGTTTCTAGCAACCGCCGTTGCCTGATATTCTGAATTCTTATACGTTAACATCGCCCCTTTAGGAGCCCCTGTGGTACCAGAAGTATAAACAATCAACCCTACATCTTCCGTCATATCGATTTCGACCGAATTGTTAGCATTCTCAAACTCACTATTTTTCATAATATCCTTCCAGGTAACAGTGCCTTCAAAAATAGTGGAATCAATCTTTTCTGGAAAATTCGGATATGGTTTATCCGGCAAATAGTCTTGATAATTAATCAATATTGTATATTGGACCTGTGTTTGCTCTTCCATATTTAAAAAAGTTGGGTAAAGATCAGGAGAAGTTATAAATACCTTTGCTTGTAAATCTGTTAGTTGATAATGTAGCTCCCATTCTTTAAACATCGGATTACAGGGCCCAACTATAGCTCCGATACGCTGAGCTGCATAAAATGCAATGATATATTGTGGGGAGTTCTGTAGGTATAGCGCTACCGTATCGCCTTTTTGAACATTAATACTCTGTAGATAGCTTGCAAATTTAGTAATGTCATCATTCAGCTCTTGATAAGAAATTTCCTTCCCGTAAAAATTAATAGCAGTTTTAGATGGATTGGAGCTGGAGTACTCTGTAATATATTGATCAATCGGTTTGTTTTTCAAATTGTTACCCATAGTAATCCCTCACTTTCCAGTAAATTTCGGCTCTCTTTTTTCTACAAATGCTTGTATTCCTTCCTTATGGTCTTCGGAATGATAAGAAGCAAGCGTAGATAATGTCTGCAATTTAAATGCCTGCTCATAATCCATCCCTGCTGAAGAGTGCATAGCTTTTTTCATAAGACCAATCGCTTTCGTAGCACCTCTTGCGAGTTTATCCGCTAATTGCTGAACACTTTCTTCAAGGTTCTCTAGAGACGTTACTTCATAAATTAATCCCAATTTAAAGGCTGTCTCACTATCAAGCATTTCTCCTAAATACAAATATTTCGCTGCTTGATGATAGCCTATATGCTGTTGTAATAAGTAGGTACCTGAAGCAAAACCACGTAGAACGAAAGGAAGACCAAACTTCGATTCTTCACTCGCTATTATAAAGTCAGCAGCTAAAGCAATTTCAAAGCCAGCTCCGAGAGCATATTTATGAACAACCACAATAATTGGTTTTTCTAACTCCTTCATTGCAAGGACGATTTTAGGATAACCCTCATAGTATTCTTTTAATTTATCACTTGGATTGGGATTAGCTGTAGTACCCATATCCACAAGATCATCGCCTGAGCAGAAAGCACGCCCATTCCCTTTCACTATAACCACTCGCACTAAATCATCTTTTCCAGCATCCTTTAAAGAAGATAAAATGTCTGCAATCATATCGTTATTGAGGGCATTTAACGCATCCGGTCTATTTAATGTAATTGTCGCAATTCCAGCTTCTTTAGCATAAATAACTTGTTTACTCACATTCTACCTCCTTCATCATATGACCTTCTAAGATTCTTTTTATTTCTTCGTTAATTGGTTCGCTACACTGCCGCTCTGAATTGAAATTTACATAAATGGTAGAGGCTGTAATGCATTTTTTATCACTTTGCCAGATTTCTTCATATAATTCTAAACTCGCATTCCCGATGCGCTTAATCCAGCATTTAATCCGTACTTCTTTTCCAAAATATATTTGCGCTTTATACTCAACACAGCTTTTGACAATCACCATTCGCCAATTTTGAAAATCATCTTCCGGATTAAAAACCTTGAATAACTCATTTCTTCCAGCCTCTAACCAAACTGGTATAGTAGTATTATTAATATGTCCTACCCCATCTGTTTCAGAAACACGGGGTTGAATGATTGTTTCGAACATTTATATCACAACCTTTAGTCTATAATTGTGGTTCGGTTATTGTTAAATTGTTTGTTTCTTATTTCATGTGTATTTATAGAATCCTTCACCGCTTTTTCTACCTAGCTTTCCACTTTCAACATATTTTCTTAGAAGTGGGCATGGTCGATATTTTGAATCAGCGAAATCAGTATATAGTGTTTCTAGCGCATGTAATGTAGTATCTAAACCACATTCATCTGCTAGCTTCAGTGGACCAATTGGATGATTTGCTCCTAACTTCATCGCATTATCCACTTCCTCAGCGGGCGTCCCTTCCATTACTAAAAATGCAGCTTCATTCATCATTGGTAATAAAATTCTATTTACAATGAAACCTGGATAATCTTGCGCAACAACTATTTTTTTATTAATTTTCCCCCCGAAATGCTTTATCATCTCTAAAACTTCATTGGATGTAGACAATGATTTCACAATTTCGAGCAAGCTCATTAATGGGACCGGGCTAAAGAAATGCATGCCAATTACACGATCAGGACGGCTTGTAACAGAACCGATTTCAGCAATCGATAATGAGGATGTATTGCTTGCAAGAATAGCATTTGGTTGAATGTATAAATCAAGTTTTTTAAACATTTCCTTTTTCAAATCCATGTTTTCAGGTATTGCTTCTATTACTAAATCTACTTCTCTAGCTTCCTCCAAATTGGTGGAGTACTGAATGTTCTGGTGAATTTGAAGTTCGTCTTGGCGGGTATATTTTTCTCTTTTTAACATCGAACTTATACTTTTTTTAATATTTTGCTTTCCTCGTTCAAGATCATTTTCTGTACGATCCACTAAAATCACTGGAGTCCCTGATAATGCAATAACTTGAGCAATACCACTTCCCATTAATCCGGCACCAACAACCAATACTTGACTAATCATATAAAGCTCCCTCCTGTGCTACATTTTTTATAACTAATGAAACTCCTTGTGCGCCTCTAACTCTGAGTACCAAAGGTTAAACAAAACCTTTTTTAAATATGACCTCTTCTTAGTTTTCTAACAATCTTGTACCGATTTCTCAAAAATTCTCCTATTATATCCTTCTATTTGTAGTAACCATAACTTCTTGTTCATATGATACTTGCAACTAGTCTTCGTGTAAGTAAACTACCAGCAGTCCTTTTATCCCAGTAAGGTGAACAATATAATGGCGATAATAGTGGATATTTGGGTTAATACAACTGCCATACAGGCAACTGGTAAATAAGCTGTTTTAAATGTTTCTTTCGAAATATTCCTAATCGTGGTTACTACATACCCATTATGTGGTAGGGATGCAAGTCCGTCAGAGGACATTACAGATACACGGTGAAGTGCTCCAGGATCAATCCCCATATTTAAATAAATTGGCGATAAAATTGGGAGCGCAATACCTAAGCCACCCGATGCCGAACCAGTTAATCCTGCAATTAAATTAATACAAATTGCCATACTTAATAAAGGAGGACCTGGGATTTGTAGGACTGTATCAACAACCTGAGTAAACCCTGTAGTCATTGCAGCAACTTTACCAAAAGCAATTACAGCTGAGGTATTACACACGGCTATTATTGCATCATTAGCACCTTTCCCCATCACATCCCAAAATTTAGAAAGATGTTTAAACATAATAACTAAAGCTACAATGATTGCAGTAAGCAAGGAAAAAATAGTGGCTGTATTCGCAATAAAATATTGTGAATATGTGATCATACCACCGATTACAACGAGTACTGGTAATAGAGCTTGAACGAT
The DNA here is from genome assembly GCF_056856695.1 of Psychrobacillus sp. Z16_25. NCBI lineage: Bacteria > Bacillati > Bacillota > Bacilli > Caryophanales > Bacillaceae > Psychrobacillus > Psychrobacillus sp. Z16_25. The sequence goes on from NZ_JBXEOV010000004.1 coordinate 6,968, forward strand.
ACTTGGAAGCTTCTTCTCATCTTGTTCAAGATCCTTATCAGATTCATATGTTACAAAGCCTTCACCACGCTTTTTAGCACGATTAACCATCCAATATAACCAATAGGAGCCTGCCACAAAAGTAAATAATCCTACTACTAGACCAACGCCCAATCCAGAGTATGGAGTAGTTCCGAAAAATTCTGTAGGCATAATATTTTGAATTTCAGGTGAACCTGGTAAATACATGGTAAATGTCACGGACCCAAAAACTAATGCGGCTGGAATAAATCGACGAGGTAAATTAGCTGTTTTGAATAACGAAACTGCGATTGGATAAACAGCGAATCCAACAACGAAGAGAGAGACGCCACCATATGTCATAATGGCACAGGCTAAGACCACAGCCATAATCGCCCCTTTTGGACCAATAATTCTCATAATCCATCTGGCAATCGACTCAGCTGCCCCTGTATCAGCCATGATCTTACCGAAAATCGCACCAAGCAAGAAAATGAGAAAATAAGAAGCAAAATATCCTGTAAATCCTTGCATATAGGTGCCTGTCATCGCTTCTACTACATCGAGCCCAGAAACTAATGCGACAAATACGCTGGCTAAGAGTGCACTTACAATAATATTAACGCCTTGAAATGTCATAAAAATTAATAATGCTAAACCGATTAACAGCAAAACGACGTTCATGAACACTCCTCCAATTATCTTTTAAAAGTTGGCTTTCTCTTTTCAATAAAAGCTTTTATCCCTTCCTTTGAATCTGGGTGCTGAAAGATATCTACAAATAATTTCTTTTCTTGTTCAATGGCAGCCTCAAACGTATTCTTTTCACCGAATAATACAGCTTCTTTTATACTCTTATGTGCCTGTAAGGATTTCTCCGAGATTTCTTGTGCTTTATTTAAAACCATCGCAAACCCTTCGCCAGTTTTGAAAATATCGTTCACAAGACCATATTCAAGCGCCTTCTCAGCAGTAATTGGCGAACCAGTGTACATCATTTCAAGTGCCCTTGCCTTTCCGATTAACCTTGTGAGGCGTTGTGTTCCTCCAGCTCCAGGAAAAATACCAAGGTTAATCTCCGGAACCCCTAATTTTGTATGCTCCTCAGCATAACGAAGGTCAAAGGCCATTGCCACTTCTAACCCCCCTCCCAATGTCATTCCATTAAGAAAAGCGATAGTGGGTTTAGGGAAATTTTCAATATAATTAATAACGTAATGATTCTTGATTACACTTTCTTCAGGACCAGCTGATTCAATCCATTTTGGGAATTCCTTAATATCAGCACCTGCAATAAAATATTTGTCACCTAATCCACGCAAGATAACTACATGTACAGATGAGTCATCAGAAAATTCTTGAAAGCACCTTAATAATTCATCCGCTAAATTATTACCCAAAGCATTTACCGGCGGATTATTGATTTCAATAACAGCTGTTTGTCCTAGCATTTGAACATTGAGTAATTGATACATACCATTCCCCCTCCTCCCTCTGTATACGTATACATTTTGTGATGAGCGTTTACATAATCACTATAAAATCATTAGAACATTCTGTCAATATACATTTCTATCTATATAGTTAGTAAAAAAGAATTGCTTCTTCTTGTTTTTTGCATTAATTTTAAACCAGCTATAGAATATTAGTTGAGTAATGATGGAGGTGTGAATTTGGTAAGTTCAAAAGATGTAGCAAAACGAGCTGGGGTTTCCCAAGCCACTGTTTCCAGGGTTTTAAATTCCCCAGAAGTAGTAAAAAAAGAAACGGTATTGAAGGTTCAGCAAGCAATTGAAGAATTGAATTATATTCCTAATGCAAATGCTAGATCCCTTGTGAGAAATAGAATTGGGACCATCATGTTATTATCTGGCCCATTACATAATCCTTTTTTTGTTGATACGACAAGTGCGATTGTAAATTATGCAAGTAAGGTTGACTACCGTGTTCAAGTACAGTTTGTTCATGATAATAACCTAGAAAAAGCTTATGCAAATGCATTAGAACAAAAGAATGATGGAATAATATTATCCTGTATCCTTGAGGAAGATCCTATCTTTGATAAATTAAAGCGACTAAACCTTCCCTTTATTACATATAACAGAAAACATAAATCAAACGAAAATTTTGTTGAAATTGATAATTTTCATGCCGGCGAACTCAGCTTTCAACATATGAAAGAACTAGATCATAAACATATTGCATGGATTGGTGGACAGCTAAATGTGACTACCTTCAAGAATCGATATGAAGGATTTATTGCTGCAATGAAAAAATCGGACCATGAAATAAATTCACAATACCTGATAAATAATGTAGTGACAAAGAATGATATAGAAGAAGCTTTTTTTCATTTAATTCATCTTCGGACCCCTCCTACCGCTATATGTGCAGCTACTGATTCCATCGCATTGGATTTGATTGATATTGCGAAGAAATCGAATATTCTAATACCAGAAGAGCTTAGTATTATGGGTATTGATAATGTGGAAATCAGTCAGCATGGCATGGTCGAGCTAACTACTATCGGCAGCAAATTCAAGAAAAACTTAGGGTATATTGCTGTTAGAGAACTCATAACTATGATTGAAGAAGAAAATAGTAGTTGCGTTCGAATAACAGAGCCTGTTAAACTTTTTGTAAGGAAGACAACACAGCGGGCAAAATAATCCCTGTGTTTTTCTTTAAATTAAAAATGTATACGTATACATTCTTGGCGTTTACAAACTATACAAACAAGGATGATGAGGGTATGAAAAAATCGTTATACATTAATGGGAATTGGGTAGAAGCCACAAACTATACAACTTTATATTCTCCCTATCAAAATGAGCTATTAGCAGAAATTCCTGTTGCTACACCGGAACAAATTGATGAAGCAATAAAAGCGGCGAAGCAAACGGAAGAAATAATGCAATCTCTTACTTCGTTGCAAAAATCACAAATTCTATTACAAATTTGTCAACAGCTTGAAAAAAGAAAAAATGAAGGTGCAATAATAATAGCTAATGAAGCTGCAAAACCACTGAAATTTGCATTGGCCGAGATGGAGAGGACGATAGAAACCTATCGTTTCGCTGCTGAAGAAGCAAAAAGGCTTACTGGAGAGCTAGTGCCAATGGATGCTGCCAAAAACGGAGCAAATAAACTAGCCTATACACTGCTTAATCCAATTGGAACTGTTGCAGCGATTACACCGTTTAATTTTCCACAAAATTTAGTTGCGCATAAAGTAGGTCCCGCTATCGCAGCTGGAAATACAGTAATTTTAAAGCCTGCATCCCAGACACCACTGTCCGCACTATTTTTAGCGGAAATTATTCATCATACAGATTTACCTAAAGGCGCTTTTCAAGTTCTAACAGGAAGTGGCTCTCAAATTGGTGATCACTTAGTTCTTCATGATGATATTAATATGATTACATTCACAGGTAGTCCTACTGTCGGGAAATCAATAAAGAACAAGGCTGGTCTAAAAAAAGTAGCACTTGAATTAGGCTCAAATGCTGGCTGTATCATAGACAATGGTACCGACCTAAAAGCTATAGCACAAAAATGTGTGACCGGGGCATTTTCTAATCAAGGACAAATATGCATCTCATTACAAAGAATATATGTAATGGAAGACAGCTATCAGGCATTTATTAGTGAAATGAAGGCTTTCACTTCCTCATTAATAATTGGAAACCCACTAGATATAGATACGGATATTTCCTCAATGATTACGACTAAAGAGACAGAAAGAGCGAAGACTTGGATTGATGAAGCAATTAAAATGGGTGCAACAATCGAATATGGCGGAGAAATTGTGAATAATTCTTTACAACCCACTATATTATTAGATGTTCCCCATTATGCACAAATATCTTGCCAAGAAGCCTTTGCACCAGTAGTTATAATTAATAAAATTTCATCGATTGAAGAAGGCATTGCCGAAATTAACAACTCTGTTTATGGCCTTCAAGCTGCTATTTTTACTAACAATCTTTCAAGTGCCTTTGCCGCCTCCAAAAAATTGCATGTTGGTGGAGTAATTATTAATGACGTTCCTACATTTAGAGTTGACCAGATGCCTTACGGTGGGGTAAAGGACAGTGGAACTGGTCGTGAAGGTGTAAAATATGCAATTAAAGAAATGACCGAGATGAAACTTATCGTATGGAATGAGGTGTTTTAAATGTCGGATAAAATAAGCTTTGTAAGTAAAAATCATGTTGGATGGGGTTCCACTCAATTTTTAAACGAGGAAGTACAATTCTTCCACGTAAAAAAAGTATTGGTGATAGCTGACCCCTTTCTAGTGGAGTTTGGAATCGTGGATAAAATCATCAAGCAACTGGACACCAACATCGAAATAAGTATTTATTCGAAAGTGGCTCCTGAACCTACTTTAGCGTTGGGTGAAGAACTCGTTACTTTTACACGTGAGAACAAGGCAGAGTTGATAATTGGCATTGGGGGAGGTAGTGCATTAGATTTAGCGAAAGTTGCCGCTGTACTTGCTACTCAGGACGGGTCTGTCAAAGACTATTTAAATTTAACAGGTACCAAGCAACTTCAAAATAAAGGCCTACCAAAAATTTTAATTCCTACTACATCAGGTACAGGATCAGAGGTAACGAATATTAGTGTATTAGCATTGGAAACAACCAAAGATGTGATAACGCACGATTATCTTCTAGCAGATGTGGCAATAGTCGATCCTGAGCTAACACTTTCTTTACCACCAAGAATAACCGCAGCCACTGGTGTAGATGCCCTTACCCATGCTATTGAAGCATACGTTTCCTTACATTCAAATCCTATTACAGATGCTTTAGCAATAAACGCTATTCAATTAATCAGTAAATCTCTCAGAAAAGCCGTTTGGGATGGCACAAATGTTCAAGCACGTACTGACTTAAGCTACGGAAGTTATTTAGCAGGACTTGCATTTTATAATGCCGGCGTAGCTGGAGTCCATGCATTGGCCTATCCACTAGGAGGGCAATTCCATATTTCCCACGGTGAATCAAACGCAGTGCTGCTCCCTTATGTGATGGACCATATACGCATGAGCTGTAAAAAACGAATGACAGATATTTATGCTGCTATGGGCTTTAATCCAATTCAGCTTTCAGAAGAAGAAGCTTCTCTAAAATGCGTGGAAGAACTAATCCGTTTAATAAAAGATATTGAAATACCAATTACCCTACAGGAATTCAACATCGCAGAATCCGACTTACAAGCTTTAACCCAAAACGCACTACTTCAAAAAAGGCTACTAGCAAGATCGCCAATGCCCTTGTCAGAAAAAGATATTTTTCATATTTATGAAGCAGCGTATCAAGGCCAACAATCCACTTAAATAATAACTTGGAAGTAGATGATTATTGTTGTGTCTGACCCCGAGAAAGAAACATTCAGAATTGTGTCTGACACAGGGACAGACACAACTCCCCAGCCTAACAGAATTCAGGGGTGTTCTTTCAATTCACTTCTTCTATAGTGAGTATATTTTGACGGGTTGAAAATCTCTATACAAGAAAATGCCTTTCCGAAAAAGTCGGAAAGGCATTTTCTTGTACTTACATATCAAATTGTAGCCTTTTTTCAGAATTGTGTCTGACACAGGGACACCTACACAGTCAATACTTCTCTATTCCGCTCCTCGAACTTCTCGTTATGAGAAGAAACCATTGCATAGCTTGTAGCATCTGGCTCAAGATATTTCTTCGCACTATTAACAGCAAGGACGGCGTCGCTAAATGTTCCAACCAATAGATACACCTTATCAGCATAGGCAACAATATCCCCTACCGCATAAATGCCTGGAATAGATGTTTTACATTGCCCCTCGCTATTAAACTGCTGATGTTCGTTACGGTCAGGCATAATAGTATCGCAGAAGTCTAATGATACTTCTCGGTTATAGCCATGACAAACAAGTACTTCTTGTACATTCATTTCATATTCCAACTCATTTTCATTTAACACAACACGTTCTATCGCAGTTCTATTCTCATTGGAGATCAGTTTTGTCATTTCAGTATTCAGACGAATATCCACTCCATGCGCTGCAAGCTTTTTCACTTGTGCTTCATGCGCCTTTAGTTCCTCGCTTCGATAAATAACCGTTAATTTTTTGGCTACTGGAAGAAGCTCTACGGCCCAGTCTATTGCCGCGTTCCCTCCACCGGAAATTAACACTTCTTTATCCTTAAAACGCTGAATGCCACTAATCGTATAATGTAGATTTGTCATCTCAAACTTTTCAGCGCCTTCTAGCTCTAACTTAATCGGCTCGTAGATGCCGCCTCCGATGGCGATAATAACAGATTTGGAATAATGCTGTTCACCTGTATTTGTGGAAATCACAAAATACTCTTCCTCTTTATCAATACGCTCAACCTTTTGGCTTAAACATATAGTAGGTTCAAATGTCTTTGCTTGAGCAACCAAATTATCAATAAAATCCTTTGCTAGGATTGGCGGTTGTCCCCCTACATCCCACAGCACCTTTTCTAAAAAGGTATTCACCTTCCCACCAAGAAACGGATGGAATTCAATAATCTTTGTCTTCATATCACGCATTCCGCTATAAAAAGCACTATACAAGCCAGCAGGTCCACCACCAATAATCGTCACATCATATAATTCCATCTCTAACACTCCATCTATATTTTTTGGCTACCATCTATTAAATAGAAATAATTTATAAGCTAAATTTCTGTCACCGGTCATATTGAGAACATTTCTCACTAAGACTACCCAACAATCTCCTAAAAGTCAATCTAATTGATAAACATTCTCAAAAAAGATTTTAGAATCCATCGTAACCCAGGAACGCAAAAATTTCTGAATCTATCCTCACACAGGTAAAGACACAATTCTGAATCTTTTCTCACACAGGGACAGATACAATTCCACCAAAAAAACGTTGACACCCGCCGAAAAATCCGTATGATAGAGACAGAGAGTGATAATGAGAATCTTTATCATTTAATCAAAAATTATGAAGTGAGGAAGTTACGATGAAAAAATCATTATTCTTACTAATTCTTTCGATGCTGGTGCTTACACTCGCTGCTTGTGGTGGCGATGACAGCGCTAAGACAGAAGAATCTACAAATACAAACGAAACAGAAACAACTAGCGAGTTCCCTATTACAATTGAACACGCTTTCGGTGAAACGGTAATCGAAGAAAAACCGGAGCGTGTGGCGACTATTGCTTGGGCTAACCATGATGTGGCATTAGCATTAGGCGTTGTGCCAGTTGGTTTCTCAGCAGCTAACTACGGTATCCAAGACGATTCCGGATTATTACCTTGGACTGCTGAAGCGTTAAAGGAACTTGGTGAAGAGAATCCAAATGTATTCCAAGACACAGATGGTTTAGATTTTGAAGCGATTGCAGACAGCAATCCAGATGTTATTCTTGCTGCATACTCTGGTATCACTCAAGAAGAGTACGACACATTAAGCCAAATTGCTCCTGTTGTTCCTTATGAAGAGACTCCTTGGGTAACTCCATGGCGTGACCAAGTTTTACTAAACGCTAAAGGAATGGGTATGGAAGAAGAAGGTAAACAATTAATCGAGGATACAGAAAAATTAATTGCAGAGAAAGCGGAAGAATACTCTGTTATTAAAGGGAAAAAAGCTGCATTCGGTATGTTCAACACATCCGACCTATCTAGCTTCTACATCTACACGCCTGCTGACCCACGTGGTGAATTCTTAACAGACCTAGGGATGGAATACCCTGAAGGAATCCAAGAATTCATTACAGATGACAGCTTCTATATTCAATTAAGTGCAGAAAACGCAGATGCTTTAAATGATACAGAGTTATTTATTATGTATGGTGATGATAATACATTAGCTGTATTGCAAGCTGATCCAATCTTAGGGAAGGTGCCTGCTATCGCTGCTGGTAACGTTGTAGTGATCGAAGACAATACACCATTAGCTGCTGCTGGTAACCCTAACCCACTTTCTATTCAATATACAATTGACGAATACTTAACTTTAATCTCAGACGTAGCAGAAAATATTAAGTAATCATGAAGCCAATCCATCAAGCAACGAAGCAATCGTTCCTTCCTAAAAACTTAGGAAAGCTGACAATCATTTTACTCGTGCTGTTTGTCATCTCGATTCTTGCTTCGTTAGCATTTGGCTCTCGTTCAATTGGGTGGTCTACGATTCTGGATGGTTTATTCCATCCAGAATTAATGGACCATGAATCTAGTGTCGTTCGTCAACGTGTTGTGCGAACGATTTTTAGTTTTATGTGTGGTGCAGCATTAGGTGTATCTGGGGCACTCATGCAATCGGTCACACGAAATCCAATTGCCGATCCAAGTATTTTAGGTGTTAATACGGGGGCTGCCCTATTCGTAGTCAGTGGAATCGCCTTCTTTAATATCAGTACACCAAATGAATATGTATGGTTAGCAATAGCAGGGGCAATCCTTACTGCTATTTTTGTGTTTACTATAGGTTCGTTGGGCTATAACGGGGCGACCCCTTTAAAACTCGTGTTGGCCGGGGCTGCCACAAGCGCCATTCTATCTTCCCTTGTCACAGCGATCCTCATTCCACGTCAGAATGTCATGGATCAATTCCGCTTCTGGCAAGTCGGAAGTGTCGGAGCTGGCACATGGGACAGCATACAGCTGCTGCTCCCCTTCTTACTCGTTGGGGTGGTAATCGCCATCTTCACCGCTCCCGCACTAAACGCGATGGCATTAGGAGATGAAGTGGCAACCGGTCTTGGTGTCAAAACGGGTACTATTCGTTTGATTTCTGCCTTTGCCGGGGTTCTGCTTTGCGGTGCGGCTACAGCACTCGCGGGACCAATTGGCTTTATTGGTCTACTAGCAACTCATCTTATTCGATTAGTCATTGGACCTGATTTGCGCTTCGTTATTCCCCTATCGGCACTTTCTGGGGGCATTATTTTAACGATTGCGGACGTGGCTGGACGGTTAATCGCTCGCCCTGCAGAGGTAGAGGTTGGGATTTTAACTGCATTTATTGGGGCGCCAATTTTAATTTATATTACAATGAAAGCGAAAATGCGAAGCTTATGATGAATAAAACGTACACAACAATACTACATACGAGAACAAAACGAAAGCATCGTTATCTATGGACAACGGGAATACTTACTGCCATTGCCCTGGCATTGTGCTTTGCTATGCTCATGCTAGGCAACACCATCTATCCAGTGCGTGACGTTATTGGTGTGCTGTTAGGGGAGGAAATAAAAGGGGCAAGCTTTACCGTTGGAACCCTCCGATTCCCGCGTATGCTCGCTGGTCTGTTAGCTGGTTTTGCATTCGGTGTGGGAGGCTACATATTCCAAACAATGCTGCGCAACCCATTAGCCAATCCAAATGTCATCGGCATTACAACTGGTTCTAGCGCGGCAGCTGTATTTTGTATCGTTGTGCTGAATGCGAGCAATACGGTTATTTCGATTGCGGCTGTGGCTGGCGGCTTAGTAACAGTAGCTATCATTTACGGGCTATCACGCGGAACAGGCTTTTCCATCGGTCGATTAATCTTAATCGGGATCGGTATCCAAGCTATGTTAAATGCCTTTATCAACTATTTACTGCTTATGGCGAAAACGCATGATTTACCGACTGCCCTACGCTGGCTAAGCGGCAGCTTAAACGGAGCGAAAATGGAAACAATTTTACCGCTCCTCCTGTTGCTCCTGATCTGCACGCCGATTTTCATTTATTTTGCGAATCATTTAGAGATGTTAGAACTTGGAGAACAAGCTGCCACCTCTTTAGGTGTTGCTACGAATCGGGTACGTGTCGTGTTGCTCGTATGTGCCGTACTAGTTATTGCGCTTGCCACAGCGGTCACTGGTCCGATTGCCTTTATTTCCTTTTTGGCAGGTCCGATTGCTAGGCGTATTGTTGGTGTTGGCTTTTCCGCATTAATCCCAGCAGGTCTGATCGGTGTGATTTTAGTGTTAGCCGCCGATTTAATCGGACAATTTGCCTTTACAGTACGCTACCCTGTCGGTGTCATTACCGGTATCATTGGAGCACCGTACTTAATCTTCTTACTTATTAAAATGAATCGAAAGGGGAATATGTGATGGCCCATACATTACACACAAAAAATCTACAATCTGGCTATGATCAAAAGCCTATCTTACAGGATATAAACCTTTCGATTCCGGAAGGGAAGATAAGCATTATAATCGGCTCCAACGGCTGCGGAAAATCAACGTTGCTGAAAACGATGGCACGCTTACTCAAGCCAACGAACGGAGATGTCTTTCTTGATGAGCAATCCATTTATTCCATACCGTCCAAGCAGCTTGCACGTACCGTTGGACTCTTGCCTCAGTCCCCGATTGTTCCAGAAGGCATCACAGTTGCAGACCTAGTAGGTCGAGGGCGCTTCCCTCATCAAACGATGTTTGCAGGATGGTCCAAAAAAGATTATGAGGCAGTGGCCAATGCACTTGATATGATGAACATCAACGAGCTTGCCGACCGACACATCGATGAGCTATCTGGCGGTCAGCGTCAGCGTGTATGGATTGCCATGGCACTAGCCCAACAAACCGACATACTCTTTTTAGATGAACCAACCACCTATCTGGACATCACCTACCAGGTGGAAATCCTAGACTTGCTGAAAGACCTAAATACACAATACGGCACCACCATCGTCATGGTCCTGCACGACATCAACCTATCTGCCCGATACGCAGATTACTTATTCGCAATAAAAGACGGCCAATTGATTGCCGAAGGTACCCCAAATGAGATCATCACAAGCAGCCTAATGAAACAAACATTTAACCTAGACTGTCGGGTAATCAATGACCCTATCTCCAACACACCACTCATCCTTCCGATTAGTCGGTATCATAAATAATAAAAAAGGAGCAAAACGGATGCCAAAAGACATCTGTGCTGCTCCTTTTTGAATTGCTTCTTACACAGGGACACATACAACTCAGAATTGTTCCTTACACAGGGACATTTTACAAAACAATAAAATCTCTTTCAATGTCATCCTTGCTTTTCAATGTTGCTTTAGAGATGAACTCATGAATTTCTTCTATACTACCATTTTCCACTAACTCTTTAAACTTTTTAACTTGTCCATCATATCCTCCAAAATAAATACTTTCATAGCTAGGATTGTGATACATCAGAATATATTCCTGATAATCCGTTCTTTTAATTTTGTCTTCAATCTGGATAAGAATGCTATTCCAATTACTGATACGCTTTGAATGTAGTTTTTTCTTTACTACTGTTTCTTCCTTTTCTTCATTCTTTATCTGATCAATTAAACTTTCTACTTCGAATTTGTAATCAAACAACTCCTTTCTTTTTTTGTCGTCTAATTTTCTTAAGATTTGGGTTGTATACTCTATATACCTGACTTTTCTGTAAGGAATTTTTCCTTTGTCTTCTTTTGATTGTTTTTTATTATTATTCATTTCTTTTACTTTTGCACCAGCATCCTTTATCGCACTTCCTGTATCTGATATTGATTTCCAATTTTCCATTACAAACTTACCGACTTTTGGTCCATGTTGCTTAGTAAAATGGATGATTGATTTTACTGGTATTTTCGCCAAACTTTCCGACCTCCAGAATAAAATTTTTATTATTATCATTTTAACGCATATTTTGTTGAAACGTCGAATTTATTGTAATAAATTCCTTTTATAGATTATTAGACCAATTTATATCCGTTCATCGAATGTATTTAATTCATATATCAACTTACTTAGAAAGCTTTCGTTCTTTTTGATAATACATCTGTTTAAATCATATCCTCTTCATATAGAAAACAAACAAAGGGGAGAATCATGTTAAGAAAAAGGCGCAATCACAACAACCTCTTATACGTTGTACTCCTATCCCTTTGTGTTGTATCTGTCATTCTATTCTTTTGGAATTACTGGCTTTCTTCTAGAAACACACCAGAAAAAGTGGTAGAAGCATTTTATACGTATGAACAGGAAGGAAATTTTGCAGAATCGTGGGACCTGCTTCATCCGCTAATGAAAGAAAAATGGAGCAAGACGTCCTTTATGACGGATCGCTTTCATGTATTTGTTGGCCATTTCGGTACGGATACGTTCGACTTTTCAATTGGAGACGCACAGATAATAGAAAATTGGAAAATGACGGAGGAAGGAGAACCGATAGCGGAAGCAACTAAATTTACGGTCATTCAAACCTATAAAGGAAAATACGGAAAGTTTAGCTTTCTACAGGAAGTATATGTCGTACTGGATGAAGATGAGTGGAAGATTCTCTGGGATTATAACTAATGAAGAGAAAAAGAAAAAAACGCAGTCTCAGAAGACCACGCTTTTTTCTTTCCCAAAAGAGGGAATATACTCGGAAAATCCGCAAATGTTAACTAGATTAAATCAAACTGACAATTCGTCTAAAAAGGAACCGTCAACCATCAAGCTGCACTTCTATCAAAAAACTTTCTACCACTTACAAAAATACTAATTGTCGTAACCTAAATATATCGGTTCCCGACGAGCGTACCCTTCGTCAGTAAAGCAAATTTTCCGCCAAGGCTGTGCAATTCTTCCATCGGATTCACATGGTAACTCATAGTGTACCAGTCCTTTCCTTCGGTAGTTCCGCCTTATATTATGTGTATACCCTGCTCTTTGATGCTTAAACATCTTTTATAAAAAATTATTTCTTACACAGGGACAAACACAACTCTCCCCAACTACTCAACTATCGATAAGAACTGCCTGGTCCTTTCTTCTTTCGGGTGAAGGAAGATTTCCTCTGATGTTCCTTCTTCCACGATTACACCCTTGTCCATGAAAATGACTCGATCTGCTACGTCCTTTGCAAAGCTCATTTCATGCGTCACGATAATCATGGTCATCCCTTCACGTGCCAGGTCCTTGATTACCTGAAGCACTTCCTTCACAAGCTCTGGGTCCAGTGCAGAGGTTGGCTCGTCATAGAGCATGACCATTGGGTTTAATGCTAACGAACGTGCGATGGCTACCCTTTGCTGCTGACCGCCTGACAACTGCGCTGGGTAGTAGTCACATCTGTCTCCTAGCCCTACTTTTGTAAGCAGTGCCTTCGCTATTATTCTAGCCTCTTCTTGTTTGGTCCCATGTATGACGAGTGGTCCCTCCATGACATTTTCGATGGCTGTTTTATGCGGAAACAGATTAAAGGATTGAAAGACAAATCCAGTTTTCTTTCTAAGCTCTCTTATTTCTTTTTTTCGTTTACGATTTGTTTTGCCACCTGTATCCACTTGGAATTCCCCCATGCGAATAACACCCTCCGTTGGCTCTTCTAAGAAATTTAAACAGCGTAGCAAGGTCGACTTCCCAGAGCCACTTGGTCCCATAATGACAACTACTTCGCTTTTCTCGACAGCTAAATCAATACCTTTCAATACCTCATTTGTCCCAAAGCTTTTTTTCAAATGATTCACTTGAATGATACTCATAGACATCTCCTATCATTCGTATTTACCGAACCAAGTACTTGGAAGTACGAACTTCTAACTTATCTAGAATGGTTGTGAAGAAGGTTATTAATAACCAATAGATGGCCGCAGCTATTAAATAGATGGTAAGTGGTTCAAATGTTTTCGCTATAATCAAGCTCGACATCTGCAATAATTCCGTGACAGTAATGACCGAGACAAGGGAAGTATCCTTGATTAGCACGATAAATGTGTTGGATAAGGTAGGAATAGAAATTCGAAGACTTTGCGGGAGGATAATTCTCCTTAATGCTTGAGAATACGTCATCCCCATTGCGAGCGATGCTTCCATTTGGCCTTGATCGACAGCAAGAATAGAAGCTCTAAACGATTCTGATAAATAAGCGCCTGCATTTAAGCTTAAAGCCATAATCCCAGAGGATATCGGATCTAAAGAGAGTCCGATTTGCGGTAAGCCGTAGTAGATAACAAATATTTGAACAAGTAAGGGAGTTCCACGGATGATGGATACATATGCAGTGGCAATGCCGTTTAATACTTTTACTTTCAGTATTCTTATAATGGCAGCGAAAAAACCAATAATTAGTGCTATTACAATAGATATGGCTGCTAAAAAAATAGTCATGAGCGTTGCATTCAGTAAGGATGGCAAGGAATCAATAATTATCGTAACATCCATAGCTCTACCTCCTTTTCTACTATTTACAAGGTTGACAAAACCTCTTCTTTAAAATGAATGTGCACACCCAGGCGGTTCAACTCCTCCATAAACGGCTCAAATCTTTCCCTAACAATGAGGCTCTCTACCGGTACAACCCCTGTCTCTATGATTTTCCCAGCTACTATCCATTTCGCCATAATCACTGCAGGAATGGCAGTCGTTTTAGCCATTGACGTAATATTTCGCTCCCCGTCGTATTCATCCACCATTTCCCATGTAAATTTAGTAGCTTGTCCATCCTTCATTCCACTAACTTCAACTCTTAGCACCGTTACATCCTCGTGTGAGGCACCAACCATTTTAGGCGCTAAAATTTGTTCTGCAACTGCTCGAGGAGTTGTAGTAAATCCTGCTACCGAAATAGGTTTATTGTCTAGAAAGCCTAGCTCTCCTAAAACATTCATCTTGCTCCAATGTCCAGGATACCTAACCGTTTTCTCATATAGATTTTTCACCTTATCCTTCAATACATAGGCGGTACTATGCGCATCCGTAATGACTGCTTCACAATCACCTACGGGCTGAGGGAATGTCATCTTTTCTAATCCCGATAATGGAGCTAACTCTACTAGCTGACCATTTTCAACCGCAATGGCAGGCTTTGTATATAGACCTAGCACACTTTCCAATCTAAAAACGACCTGATACCACAAAGGCGGCACTGGATGTCTCGGAATTCCTCCACAAATCATGATTGCCTCTTCTGCTTCGTCTAGCATCTCAATTCCTTGTGCAGCCAAAAAGTTCGTTATACCAGGTGCAACACCACATCCCGGAACGACAATCACCCCTGCATCCCTCGCCGCGTCCATCAGTTCCAGCTTTTCTTTGAATAAAGAACCTACTAAATCTACCAAGTGACACTTGGATTCTATTGCTGCTTGTATAGCAAGGAGACTCAGAGAATGAGGAAGACAAGCAACCGCCACATCCGCACCATTCAATACTTCCGCTATACCTTCCATCGTCTCTAAGGAGGCAACCCTTCCATTCACTTTTGTACTATTGGCGATTTCTAAACATCGATCAATGCTTTCTTGTCTGACATCCACCGCTGTGATGAATTTGATTTCAGGGAATGTAGCAAGCTCACCTACGACGGTTGTCCCAATCATTCCTGTACCTAAAACTACAATATGCAAATTTTATTTCCCCCCTAAGCGTTTTTATTGCTCCACAGGATCTGAGCCAAACCATTTTTTATAAATCTCTTTATAGGTCCCATCCTCTTTCATCTCACGTAACGCCTCATTTACCTTCTCTACAAAGTCTTCATTCCCCTTATTAATTGCCATTCCAACCTCGTCCACCTTCAGAATCTCGCTCGCAACCTTGATCGGCAGCTTATTTTCTTTTATGTTATAGCTCATTAACAGCTGGTCATTAATGATCACATCTAATCTTTCATTTTTAAGATCCTCTAAGTAATCCGTAAATGCTTTATAGAGCTTTACATCCGCGCCATCTACACTCCTTGCAATTTCCTCAAAGGTTGTCCCACCGCCAACACCAACTTTTTTCCCCTTGATGTCTTCGAGCTTACTAATATCATTCGTTTCCTCACGGGTGATTAACACCGAGCCTGTAATCACATAGGGATCTGTGAAATCTACACTCTTTTTCCTTTCCTCTGTCACAGTCATTTGACCAATAATAATATCGAACTTATCTGCCTTCAAACCGCCTATTAAACCTTCCCACTTAGAAGTGATAAAGTTAACCTTCACGCCTAATCTTTTTGCAAGCTCATTTGAAATATCTACATCAAAGCCAGTTAATTCACCTTTGTCATCTAAATAGTTAAACGGTGGATATGTTCCTTCAAACGCAACATTCAGCGTCTTCGTTTTCTCCATGCGTTCTAGTACTTTACCTTCTCCAGAACCGCAGCCTGCAACAATCGCTAAGACAAAAACCGTAATAATCACCAACATGATATTCTTCTTCAAAGCTTGTCCTCCTTATATAAGATTGAGGAAATCATCAACACTACTTCCTTTCCTACAATGTATTCGTTAAGAATCACTTTTATTAACAGATAAACTAATAAACATAAAAAAACCGTAGAACAAGTATCTTGTTCTACGGTTTCTTATAGTTTTTCATTAATAATCTTAATGTTTCATCAATCCTCAAAAAATGCTAATGGCAACACAGCAATCACACTATATTCTCCCAAATCTACAATCTCCGAAATTTTCAACTGTGTTCATCCATACAAATTGGAAAGCAGAGCTATTCTCTCTTAATTGTTAAATTAATTCCTTTAGAAGACTAAAATAGCGCACACAATGTATTTCTACAATGAAGCTTCCACCTCCTTTTTACAAAAAAAGCTCGACCAATAATATAATCTATATAAAAATCTTAACCACTTATATAAGCATCCTCTTCTACAACCGTTTTCCCAGACTTATTCAGAACTGTCCCATAAATAGCTCCTAATATTTGAAGTTGACCCCCATCATTAACAATATCGCCAATCACCTGTGCGCCTTTTTGAATAAAAACAGCTGCTCCCTCTCTGATGATTAAGTTATTATTTATTACACCGTGCAGGTCCATTTTCCCACCCTTTTCTACAACTACTTGTCCTTTCACTTCTCCAAGTATTTCAACATACTCATTTACAACCAAACTATCATTATATATACCTATGATAAAATTCATGCTAACCCTCCTGTTTTATCCGTAATTCGACAAAAAAGGGCAATTTCCTTCTATTTCAAAAAATTATTATGGTGATATATATTTATCTACTGAAAAGATTAAGTTTGACGGTACCTTACTTGAAAATAAATTAAAAATCAAAAAGAGGAAATGCCTTTCTGACGAAAAGTCTGAAAGGCATTTCCTAGTTTCAAAAACCATCCTACTTATTTAGCGAATGAGTTGTTTCCATTTTGCTAACAGCACCGTACATTAATAATGGAATACTCCATAAGAAATAATATCTAAAATCATAAAATTCTCCAGAAAACATTTGGACCAAGATCATATATAAAGGTAGGCCAGAAAAAACAAATAGAGGAGATTTTCTAAATCTAAAAATTAAAATAATAGAATACAATAAAAAGATAAAAAAAACGAAAGCTCCAAGAAGGCCAATTTCCACCATCATTTCTAACAATAAATTATGTGGATATACATGGCCTGTATGCACTGTAAAGGAATCTATCCCAAATCCAAAGAACGGTTTTTCTTTTATCATCTCTATTGCATCCTCATAGATGATATCTCTTCCAGAGGTATAAACTTTATTTCCATCAAATGTGACGCCAATAATTCTTTCCATAAATACTTTTTTTACTGGCTCATAAATAAAGTACACAATAGCTATGCATAAGGGAATCAGCAATAATTTTTTTAAAGTTAATCTATTATTCGTTTTTATTTTCCCTACAAATAATTTCTTTATTAAAAACATTATTAGGAATACACCAGCTGCACCAACAAGGCCACCTCTTGATCCTACTAATACGATACTTGCTAGGAAAAACAGGATAGCTATTAAATACCAAATCTTTTTCTGAAAAGAATACTTATACAGGGTAGCACAAGTAGCAAAAAACAAAATCCTTGTCGTTACATTTGGACCACTTAGATTAACGTCCCCCCTTGATGCCCCTGATAAGACACTGAAAATCACGGGAATCGCATAACAAACACCAATTACTATAAAAAATGTTGAAAGGACAGAAAAGAAATCTCGCGGACTCATTCGTCGGACAATGAATACCGTACCGAATAACAGCATTAGCAAAAAGAGTAAACTCACAAACTTACCAACTGCCATATTTGGAGCTAATGTATAAAACAGAGAAATGGCAGAAAGAAATACATAAAAGATTAGCGTTAGCAGAAACACTACTAAGTTATCTCTTATACGCGTTCCTTTCACCGTAACTTTGGTTGCACCTAATAAACAGACTAATAGGAATATGACAAACAAAATATATCTTACTTCCATAGTTATTCCAAGATTTAATCTATTTAACGTAAAAGTTCCCGATAAATAGGTTAAAACTAATACTAACAAAGCTACTTTCATAATTGGCATGTAAAAAATCCTTTTTTATAAAATATATTATACCTTACCCTATTTTAGATGAGTAAAATTTCAAGCTAATAGGTAAATAGATAAATAACAACAAACTAGCAATAACCTTAGCAATAGCTACCCCAATTAACCCGTAGCTAATACATAAGAGTACGGATGTAACTATCAGTATGATCCCATACACTAAAAATACTTTATTAAAATATTTCACACCTTGATATTTCATAATTACCGGCTTTAAAACATCTACACCTCCCATTAGTGCAGTTCCGAGACATATAGGAATAATAAGGTCTTCTATTTGTAATAAAAAACTCGGGTATAATAAATAAACTAGTAAAGGAGTAGTTAATACAGTCAATAGAAAGTAAAATAAGGCCACCACTATAGAACAAAGTATCGTTATATTAACAGTTTTCTTATTTATGCTTTCCTTACTTATAGCTAATTTACCTAAAATAAAGTTTGATAATGGATTCATAATTAGGGAACCAATTCTTGCTGAAATAGACGTTGAATAATATAAACTAACATTTCCAGCTCCCAGTATAGGGAAAATAACAAACCGATCGTACTGGGTCAATGAATAGGACACACCATTATTAAACATTAATTGAAATGAATTAGTGGAACTTAAAGGGCTTTTATCTTTAAATAATTTAAAGAAATCAGTTTTTAAGGTTATATAATAGGTGGCTATCACAGATACAATTTCAGCGAATAGGAAAATGACTAACCAGTTACGTGAATAATAAAATGCAATAACACCCAAAACAGTTCCTAGAAAATAATAGACATTTTGTTTCAATATCCCTTTGTGATTGTCTTTAATACGATATTCGGAAATAAAAAAATATCGAACGTTACCTAATAAACAAATGACACCAAAAAGAAGGGCCTCTAAATAATTGGTGGAAAAGATAACTATATAAACAATAAATCCAATTACCATTGATAGTAAATTACTCGCTATAAGCAATTTTTTATAAAGAAAATTATAGAACTTTTGATCAAGAAGTCTAGCATTTCCAATACTGAAGCCCAACATTGAGGTAATGATATTAATTATTCCAAAAGCTAATACTATTTTTCCAAAAGTATCAATATCATAGTTTCTTGAAATAAAGGGCAAGGCTATGATTTGTTGAACTATAATAAGCAGTGAAAATGAAAAGATGTTGATTAGGAATTCAATCAATACTGTTCTATATTTTAAATAATATTTTATTTTTTCTAATAGTCCGCGCTTCAACTAAACATCTTCCTTCTTCATTAAATACAATAAGGAATATTTTTCTTTTCTATAAACTCCAATAAACAAATCCTCTGGATACTGACTCTTTTCTATTTAGAAGTCCTTTTATATCTATAAGAACTTTATTTTCATTTTGATATAACTCACTTAAATAGTTTAAATTGTACTCTTCTTTAAAAATATAATGATTCACTGCTAATACTACGGCATTTAAATCTTTTAAATCTGCCTTGTCTACAAGGTGTATTCTATAGGAGTTCCAAACATCCTCCTTATCTGCAACCGGATCATGCACTATTACTTCTACACCAAACTCTTCAAGTTCTTTAATAATATCGATGACCTTCGTATTTCTTACATCAGAACAATTCTCTTTAAACGTAATACCTAAGATGGCAACTTTTGCGCCTTTTATAGGTTGCTCAGCCTTTATTAATTTCTTAATAATGTTTTGTGCAACATATATCCCCATATCATCATTAATTTTTCTGCCAGCTAAAATAATTTGAGAGTGATATCCCAATTGCTCAGCCTTATAAGTAAAATAGTATGGATCTACTCCAATACAATGTCCTCCTACCAAACCGGGTGTGAATCTTAGAAAGTTCCACTTGGTACCAGCAGCCTCTAGTACAGCTTTTGTATCGATATCCATTTTATTGAATACCATAGATAATTCATTCATAAAGGCAATATTAATATCTCTTTGAGAATTTTCAATTACTTTTGAGGCTTCTGCCACTTTGATAGATTCGGCTTGGTGGACCCCCGCTTCTATGATAGCTCCATAAACTTTTGAAATTATGTCAAGTGTACTTTCATCTGAACCAGAGACTACCTTCGTAATTTTTGTTAATGTATGTACTTTATCACCTGGATTAATACGTTCAGGTGAATAACCAACTGTAAAATCCACACCAAACTTCAGGCCTGACTCCTTTTCTAAAACCGGAATACAAACTTCCTCTGTAGTCCCGGGATATACTGTTGATTCATATACAACAATTGAACCCTTCGTTAGATTTCTGCCAATCGTTTTACTTGCTTCGATTACCGGATTTAAATCTGGTGTTTTATCACTATTTATTGGAGTTGGAACAGCCACTATGTGAAACTTACAGTCTCTCAAAATAGCTTCTTCATTAGAAAATACCACTGTTGAACTTTTTATCGCTTCATCCCCAACTTCGTCTGTTATATCAATTCCAGCTAAATATTTATCCAACTTCTTTTTATTTACATCGAAACCTATCACGCTAAACTTTTTTGCTAACTCAATAGCAAGAGGCAGACCAACATATCCTAATCCAATAACTGAAATTTTTTCTATATTACTTGTTAGTTTCTCATAAAGGGTCATCTAATTATCTCTCCTATATCAAGCATTCTCTATCACACCAATTAATTTTTCGGTTAACTTATTAAAGTCAAACTCATATGCAATCCTTCTCGCATTTTCTCCCATTAATATTTGCTCATGCTTATTTGTTATTGCCCGTTCAATTGCTTTAGCAATTTCCTCAGCATTTTGGATTGTCGCACTAATGCCACATTCGTATTTTTGGCAAATACTATAGCCCGTCGTATATGTTTGAACAATACATTTACCTGCAGCCAAATACTCAAAAAACTTATTCTGACTTTGACCGTATTTATCTAGACTTGTACTAGAATTATGTAGTATATTTACATCTGCTTTTTTAAGAATGGAAGGTACATATTTTTTTTCTACTCGACCTTTGAATAGAACATTCGTTATTTTTTCCTCGCTGCATCTTTTCTTTAATAGTTCTTCCTCGTCACCAGAACCATAAATTAAAAATCTTACGTCATCTAGACCCTTATGTTGAATAATTTTTGCAGCTTCCAACAACATTCCAAGATTGTTAACCTTTCGAATAGAACCAGCATAGACAATGTTTATATAATCTTGATTATCTAAATCTGGATCGGAAACTTGAAATAGTTCACTGTTTAAATCAAAAGTATCAATCACAACGCCATTGCTAATATGATGGACCTTGGATAAATCTATCTCAGCATCCCAGCCTTGATGAATAATATAATCTTTGCCACCTTCCCAAGTCATAATAATAGAATCAGCATTTTTATATATCCACTTTTCACCTTTATATAAGGTCTTCGCGATTAAACTGTCCCTTTTTAAACTACCGTAGGCAACAATGCTTTCTGGCCACAAATCTCTTACCTCGCAAATACATTTAATACCGAATTTTTTTGCAAGCTTGATCCCAGCGACTAACGTTAACGGATGGACACTAGAAGCAAGTATGATATCTGGCTTTCCGTGTTTCGCTGCATATTCTTTCCCTACAGAAAGAATATTCTTATAAAAAGCCAACATATTTTTTATCCTTTGCTTCCCATTTCCTATATAGGTTGGTGTTTTGACAAAGGTAAATGGGATGCCATTAGCAGTTTCGGTACTATATAATTTCTCATTTGTAAGGATATTCTCGTTACTGTTATGGATAGTTGAAGCACAAAATATAGTAGGGAGGTACCCTTTCTCCCTCAAACTTTCTGCAAACCAGAAATGTCTGCCCGCTTTATCCTTGAACATACTTGTCGCATAGTGATTTATAATCCAAATATTTCTTTTCATCCTCTTACTCTCCTAACAGGAACTCCTACATAGGTCCCTGGCACCGTTATATCGCTAATAACTACACCTGCAGCACCGATATTACATTTTGCTATAATATTTATGTTATTACTTACAATACTTCCAATACCTAACCAAGATTCTTCCCCAACATTGACAGTTCCCGCAAGATGCGCACCTGGTGAAATGTGAACAAAGTCTTCTATACGATTGTCATGATCTATTGTGGAACCCGTGTTTATGATGCAACCTTTTCCTATTTTGGTACAACAATTAATTACGACTCCAGCCATTACAACAGATCCACTACCAATTTCAACTTGTTCTCCTATAGTAGAATCTGGATGAATGAGTACTGGAATATTTACACCTGCTTTTTCAAGGATTAAATGAATCTTTTTTCTCGTTATATTGTTTCCAATACCTACGAACATCTCATAGTAGTCCATGTACTTAATAAAATCTCTTGAGGATCCTAGTACCTCTAGCCCCATGACAGATTTTAGCTCTTCATCATCATCTAAAAATGCAATACTTTTCCACTTATCCATTTTTAAAGCAATATCTGCAAGCACTTTTCCATGCCCACTCGCACCAATTATTAAAAGTTTCTTTGTCATACCTGGACTCTTTCCTTCTTTGTTCCTTTAAATGGTTCCATAGTTTCTGAAGAAGTAGAACTGATGCCTTCTCTCACTAAAACTTTTTTAATCGTCAACATGATAATTTTCCAATCCCCAATAAAGCTCACATTATCTACGTATTGAACATCTAAATCAAATTTATCTTCCCAGCTAATAGCATTTCTTCCGTTAGCTTGAGCTAGTCCTGATAATCCTGGTCGAACCTCATGTCTACGTTTTTGCTGTTCATTATAGAGTGGAAGATACTGAACTAATAGTGGTCTAGGGCCTATGATTGACATATCACCTTTTAAAATATTAAAGAGTTCGGGTAATTCATCTAGTGAGGTAGAACGAAGAAATCTTCCAAACTTAGTTAGCCTAATATTATCTGGGAGCAAGTTTCCATTGGCATCAGTTTCATCCGTCATCGTTCTAAATTTATACATCATGAAAATCTTTTCATTTAGCCCTGGTCTTGGCTGTTTAAATAAGATAGGACTCCCAAGCTTCACTCTGACTAAACTAGCTACTACTACAAGTATTGGACTGAGAACAAGAATGGCAATTAAAGAAAGAATAAAATCCATCGGCCTTTTCATAAACTTCTTATAAATACCACCTTTTGACTTGTTCTTCATTTTAGCCACAGCCCTTTTATAATGTTACATACTCTATTTAGGTCCTCGTCTGACATTTTCGTGTCCGAAGGCAAACATACCCCATTTTCAAAGAGCTTCTCCGAAAAATCACTTCCAATATAATCATACTTTTCAAAGAACGGCTGCATATGCATTGGTTTCCAAACAGGTCTGGATTCAATATTTTCTTGTTCAAGAGCATCCATGATATCTCTTGGTCTTATGTGACCAGTTAAGACGATGGAACTTAACCAATAATTAGGTTCATTCCAGCTATTACTTGGCATAAATTCAATGGAGTCTAATTCTTCAAGCTCTCGCTTGTAAAATTCGAAAATATAGTTTTTCTTTTTGACTCTTTGTTCTAGAATCTTCAGCTGCCCTCTACCAATTCCGGCTACGACATTGCTCATCCGATAGTTAAATCCTAATTCGCTATGCTGGTAATGCCTTGCTGGATCTCTTGATTGAGTTGCCCAAAATCTTGCCTTTGCAATACGTTCTTCATTATCTGAAATAAGTACCCCACCACCAGAAGTCGTGATGATTTTATTCCCATTAAAAGAGAAAATACCATAATCACCAAATGTGCCTGTGTGCTTCCCTTTATAATAAGTTCCCAGAGACTCTGCCGCATCCTCAATAACCGCTACGTTATGTCTGTTACAAATTTCCATGATTTTATCCATATCTGCGGATAAACCATACAAGTGGACCACAATTACAGCCTTAACGTTAGGATACTTTTCGAATGCCTCTTCTAATGCTTTGGGACTTATATTCCATGTTTCATGATCACTATCGATAAAGACAGGAATTGCTTTTTGATAAATAATTGGATTTGCGGTAGCTGAAAAAGTCAATGTAGGACAAAAAACAATATCTCCCTCTTCTACCCCTGCTGCCTTCAGAGCTAAATGAAGAGCAGCTGTTCCAGAAGAAAGAGCAGCCACTGCCCTTGTTCCAACCTTTTTAGCTATTTCTCTTTCAAAACCATCTACATTTTCTCCTAGAGGAGCTATCCAATTTGTATCAAATGCATCCTGTATATATTGCAACTCATAACCTTCCTCACTCATATGTGGTGAAGAAAGAAATATTCTTTCTTTCGGTCTAGTCGATAACATCTTTCAAGCTTCCTTCCGTTACTAAATAATAGTTTTATAGACAGTTTCTAATATTATATTGATTGAATTTTCTATTACGACATTTTAGTTTATTGCTATTTGAGCGAGCTTTTTCTCTTCTAGCTAATACTCAATCAATCTTTGAGTCTTCAATAGTTACTCTTACAATAGGAGTTATATTCCTATTAGGCCTCTCTAGCCAGTTGATTAATTAGTTCTTCTACATTTTTCCGATTTGCAAGACCTATTAAGGTATTCTTTAATTCCTCTATTGTCATGTTAGGGAGCTTTTCTAATATATAAATTAATTCCAACTCGCTAATTGGCGTTGCTTTCCCGATATGAATCTTCGGATGAATATATTTACTTTGAATTTCATCCTCGTCTAGCAGTTCTTCATATAGCTTTTCTCCAGGTCTAATGCCAGAGAATTGAATACCAATTTCTTCTTCACTGAATCCCGATAGTCTAATTAAATTTTTAGCTAGGTCAACAATTTTTACTGGCTCTCCCATATCTAGAACAAAAACCTCGCCACCCTGCGCAAGGGTTCCTGCTTGTATGACTAATCTCGAAGCCTCAGGTATTGTCATAAAATAACGAGTCATTTCTGGATCCGTTACGGTGATTGGTCCACCCTCTGCAATTTGCTTTTTAAATAAAGGCACCACACTACCACGTGAACCAAGTACATTTCCAAACCTTACTGCGGCGAATTTTGCCTCACTAAATCTCGCAATATTTTGAATAATCATCTCAGCAAAACGCTTAGTTGCGCCCATTATATTCGGAGGATTCACTGCTTTATCGGTAGAGATTAAAACGAAGTGACCCACTCCAAACTTATCTGCAGCCTCTGCAACATTCTTTGTTCCAAATATATTGTTTTTAACTGCTTCCATTGGGTTATATTCCATTAAAGGAACATGCTTATGTGCAGCTGCATGATAAATCACATCAGGTTTATAATCTGCAACTATCTCAAAAATTCGGTTTCTGTCTTGTACATCTGCAATAATGGGAATAATTTCTGTGTTTACTGAAACTTTTTTTCTTAATTCCATGTCTATGGTATAAATAGAGTTTTCTCCATGGCCAAGTAACAAAAGTCTTTTAGGATTGAATTCAGCAACCTGTCTACATATTTCAGATCCAATAGATCCCCCTGCACCGGTAATTAGTATAGTTTTGTTTGAAATTTTAGAGGCTATTAAATCTAAGTCCAGTTCCACCTCATCACGTCCAAGTAAGTCCTCGATTCGCACATCTCGAATTTCATTTATTGAAACCTTGCCTGTTAGTAAGTCTTCAATTAGTGGCATTATTTGCGTATGGATACCAGTATCTAAGCACTTTCTCATCAGCAAAGAACTAGATGCCTTGTCTAAAGAAGGAATGGCAACGATAATATGCTCAATATCCAAATCCTTCACAACGTCCCTAATAATATCCGTACCACCTACTACACGTATCCCAAAAATTTCTAGCCCCTTCTTCGTAGGCTGGTCATCTAAAAAAGCAACAGGGATCAGAGGGGAATCTGTATTTTTTAATAGCTGTCTAGTAATCATTGTCCCAGCAGACCCTGCACCAATGATTAAAGTTCTCTTTTTTGAACAAAGCTTTTCCTTTTTTTGTCCAAAGAAGTCTTTAAAAATCCTCCATGATAATCTGGAGCCTCCAATTAGTAAGAGATGAATCATCCATGTAATAGCTAGTGTTCTAAATAACACATCACCTCTAATAGCAAACTGAACAATTCCTACAATTAGGATTGATAACGTGACTGCCCTAAAAATGGAGATAAGTTCTTGAATCGAAGCATATGACCATACCTTCCTGTAAAGTCCAAAATACATTGCACAAACATGGTGTGATATAAAAATAGTCAAAGAGCTTATCAGGACAAATTGATTTGTAAAGGGATTATCAATTGGATGAAGTAAATAATAGCCAATGTAAATGGAAGAAATCACAATTACTGAGTCTACTAACAGAAGTAAAGACATCCTTTTTTTTAAAGACATGCAAAATCCCTCCATGTTTTGTGTAAAAATTTTCTAGAGTTAAGCATAATATTTAACTATAGATTTACTATTTGGCTATTATACACCAGCCCTTAGTGGTACTGAAGGAATAAAATGGAAGAGAAGATATATTGAAAAAATAACTAGGTAGTATCACTTAATCCTTTTTACACAATTAAGGAAACTAATTATTTTTAATGAGGAAATATATACACTATTTCTTTTTACTTTAATTCTAATTTTGGTAGGTTACGACTAAAAATAACCTTTTTGTCATATTAAGCAAGACTTTCTATTCTTTTTTTGTCAAAAAACGTTTTTTGCTGGTAATTGGTGAAGAATTTAACGGAATCTTGGAGAAATATATTCATCTATGACTATAAAAAAAGGAAAGAACTTTTCATTTCAAGTTCCTTCCTAGGCAAATATATAATTAAAAGTTAAGTAACTTTTTTTTACAATAGGTTATTTAGGCAAATAGATTCCACCATTTCTTTTTTTCGAATTCTTGTGGCTCTAAAAGTATTATTTCCTCATTTTCAATAATTCTGGCATTATTCTCTAGGAGCACATCCACCATATCTAGCATTTTATGCTTTTCTAGGTGACGCAGTCCTTGATCAAATTTATAAGGTCGAGATTGACTATTATGAACGTCAGAGCCATATGTATGAACCAAATTAGCATTAAGCAACTGTATGGAGAGCTTTTGAATTGCTCTACCAAAATGTCCCGCCAAGCTTCCAGAGGTAATTTGAGCAATCGCTCCATGGTCAATAAGTCTTTTTAATCTTGTCGGATTCTCAGCAATCGCTCGATTTCTTTCAGGATGGGCGATAATAGGAATAATATTCATTAATGATAGCTCGTGAACGATATCTATTGTATATGGTGGTATTCCTTGAGAGGGTAATTCTAACAAGAGATACTTTGAATCTGCGAGAGTATGTATTTTCCTTTCTTTTAAAAGCATGACTAAATCATCTCTTAAGCGTACCTCATGCCCCAAGTGAATTTTAATAGGCAGCTTTAGATTGCTAACTTCCTGATTCAGTTGGTTGACTTGCCTAATAACCTCCTCTCCATCTGCATGGAATAAAGGATGAATGGCATGAGAAGTAGCGATTATTTCTGTTATCCCCTCCTCCACTGCCATTTCAAGCAGATTTAGCGATTCATCTTTATCTTTTGGACCATCATCTAATCCAAATAATATATGACTATGAATATCTATCATTCACTAACTCAACTACCCTTCCTATTAGATAGTAAAAAGGAGCATAAGGCTACTAACTCCCTTTACTCCTGATCTCCATAATATTGGTGATAATAACTGTTCTTTTCTAATTTAAAGTTATTTAGAATAGCTCCAATTACTTTTGCTTTTGAAACAGTTAGCAGCTCTTTTGCCTTTATGGCACTCTCCTTATCCGTTGAACCAGCACTTATTACCAAAATAGTCCCATCACTTTTATTCGCCAAAATTTGAGCGTCTGTTACAGATAGCAATGGCGGAGCATCGAAAATAATCAAATCAAAATCGTTCTTTAACTCCTCGATTATTTCATCTATCACTTTCCCACTCAACAACTCAGCTGGATTAGGGGGGATTGGTCCGCTTGTAATAACAAAGAGATTATCTATATCTGTTTGCTTCACTGCCTCTTTTAAGGCCGTTTTCTTGGTAAGAACGTTAGATAAGCCTATCGTATTTGTTTGATGAAATGTGTGTTGCACAGTGGGCTTTCGCATATCTCCATCTATTAAAACTACTTTCTTTCCCTCTTGTGCAAATAGGCAGGCTAAGTTTGCTGATGCAGTGGACTTCCCCTCCGCCTGTAAAGATGAGGTGAATAATAGAGTTCGAAGTTCTCCCTCAGGTCTCGAAAAGTTTATATTAGTTCGAGCCGTACGAAACTGCTCAG
Organism: Psychrobacillus sp. Z16_25; assembly: GCF_056856695.1. NCBI lineage: Bacteria > Bacillati > Bacillota > Bacilli > Caryophanales > Bacillaceae > Psychrobacillus > Psychrobacillus sp. Z16_25. Next base: position 35,460 of record NZ_JBXEOV010000004.1, read on the forward strand.
AAACAAAGGATTTTGGATCAGTTAGCACTACTAATTTACGTGCAATCTGTTGAAGATTTTTTTTCTTTTTGGACATATTTTATACACTCACTTTCGTCTACGAGACTGAACTAGGGGCTTGCTATTAGAAAAGGGACTAATCAATCCTAAAATTGGTAATCCTAGAATATCCTCAACATCTTGCTCATTTTTAATTGTAGTATCTAGATACTCCATTAAAAATGCCAGCCCCATACCAATCATTAATCCGATTATCGCTCCAATCACCATATTAAGTATGGGATTGGGCTTCACTGGAGATGGATCCTCCATATGCTCTGCCTGAGAAAGGATATTAACATTGTCCATATTCATCAGTCTTTTCACTTCATCCTGAAAGACAGATGCTGTGGTGTTTGCAATATCTACTGCTTGATAATACTCTGTATCCTGAGCCGTAATATTTACTACTTGAGAATTTTCAGCATTTGTCACTGTAATTTTTTCTGTCAAAGAAGCAGGAGTAGTATCAAGGTCAAGTTGCTCAATAACCTTTCCAAGAATGGCAGGACTTTTAATAATTACATTATATGTATTAATTAATTGTAGATTCGTTTGAATCTCCTGTGAATTATATGGCTGTTGCTCAAGATTGTCTGTCTTATTTACTAATATTTGTGTAGAAGCCTGATATACGGGAGTTATTAGAAAATAACTAACTACTCCAGCTATGATTACTCCTAATGCCACTAAGCTAATAATCAACCATATTCTTTTCTTTAAGGCTTTCATGAAGTCCTGTAATCTGATAGTTTCTTCCATGTATGCTTACTTCTCCTTCTTTTACATAATTTACGCATCCTAATCCTAGCATGAAATTCACACTAGCATAGCATGATCCCACTTTTCACCATGCTAATAATTAACATAGTCCCTCCAAAATATTGTATACTCTCACAATTTTATAGAATAAGAATTTACCACATTCTACTTTATTATATTGCCAGGCAAGAAAGAGAAAACCTTCAAGAAGGCTTAAAAGAAGACATTTTGCTTATATGCTCATGAAGTTGATTGTAGCAATTAACAAAATGTCTCCTCATTAATTAATTGTTAGTTGCCCAAAGCTTTAGTCAAGATTCCTTCTCTTCTTGCCTTTTTTTTCTCCTCATATTCTTCCTTAAAGCTTTGTGCATATGACTTATCAAAGCCATTTTTCACTAAATCGTTTTCCAACATTGTCAATACACCATAAAAAACGGTGTCCGTGCTTTTCTCTAAGCTATTAGCCGAACTCATATATTTGTTATAAAAATATCCAAACTCGATACTCTCGCCACTTGCTTTTTTATCCTGGTACTCTTTTTTTGCATGTCCAACTAATGCACTTATTTTCTTGTCTGCCTGTGATTCGAGCTCACTGAATATAGGAACATACTTCTGTTTAATAGATGCTACAGTTGCCTCTTGCTCATTGTTCTTTCCTGCTTTTGTTGGAGTTTGAGAGTTTGAGATATTCTTAGTATCTCCTGTCTCCTCAGAAGCAGCTGAGCTTGTCAATTTGGTAGCATTAGAATTCTGAGCTGAGGTATCACCTGATTCAGCCTCTATAAGATTCTCTCCCTCTCCTTTACCTAGTTCGCTCACATTTCCTTCTGAATCAAAAGTAATTTTACTTCCGTCGGGTAATTCTACTATATATGGATCCTCCACAATTTTTTCGACTTCTCCGTCCGCCACATCATACTGTTTGAATTTAAACTCATAAAGTAAATATCCCCCGACTGCCACAATTAAAACAAAAAAAGATAGGAGCAAGATTTTTGTCTTTCTTCCTTTTTTCATAGAATTCCCCTTTTTCACATTTTTTTCAGTTTACCATGAAGCATTTACAAACTGTAGGCAAGATAACAATTTGAGATAATGGACCCTGTACTTAACCTGCCATATTAAATGTTTATACAGCTAAAGATATAGTAAAAAACAGCTATGATTAGTAGGGAAGTTGAATAGGCATCTTGAAAAACAACCAGCTATCCACTTGATAACTGGTTGTTTTTTCTTCCTATATTAAAATTTAAAATAGTAAACGTCATTTATTTGATTGACATCATGTGTACCCGTAACTGTAAAGGAAACTGTTGATCCAGTTAAGAATGCGATGGGGCTTGTAGGTGAAATATTTGCTTTAGTCATACCTTTTGCAAGTAAGTCATTTAAATTTATACCATTATTATTTTCTGCAGTTTCAGATATAGTTTGGGTAATGCCCAATGGTGATACCAAGGTAATTACCGCTGTTTCCACTACCGTATTTGTATGGAATACATCTAATACCGGTTTTGAAACTTCATTAAACTCACCAATCGTAGTGCTATTATCTTTAATATTTACCTGGATAGTTTTATCATTTAATGTTAGGTCAATTTTCTCCTCTAGTGAACTGTCTATCCCATCTACAGCCGATTTAATCATAGAATTTAAAGCTACATTCCCTTCCGTAACTGGTCCAGGTGTTGGAATGATAATGGGATTTTCTGAATCAGGAACTTTTGATTCTGTACGAACAATAAAGGACGCTAATTGTCCGCGTTTCACTGGTGATCCAGGCTCAAAGGTTGTCGCAGTGGCACCCTTTGTAATTCCCAAGTCTACTAAAGTCTGAACATACCCTTTATACCAATGATGAGGTTTTACATCCGTGAAAGTATTATCTATTTCTGTTGCTTCCGGAAGTTTAAAAGCTAGCGATAGTATTTTAGACATTTGTGCTCGCGTCAACGTGTCACCTGGGCGAAATGTATTGTCTTCCGTGAAACCAGTAATAATCCCTTCATTCACAAGTGCAGCGATAGGACCGTAGTAAGTATGATTAGTACTAACATCCGCAAATCCTGGATTTTTAACGTCTATCGTGTCTAGTTCTAGGGCCATGGCAATTATTTTCGCAGCTTGTCCACGTGTAACAGATCCATTTGGCTTAAAGGTATTATCTTCAAATCCTTTGATAATACCGCGATCTGCTAATTCTAACACTGCCTCATAGTGACCGTTTGAAGGAAGAAGATCTTTGAAGGTGTTTTCTGCAGCGTTGGAACTAACCGAAGCAGTTGTAACAAAAGCACCGGATGCCAAAGAAGCAGCCAAGGCAGCCTTAAATAATTTACTGGATAAATAATTAGATTTTTTCACTTAAAATTCCTCCTTGTTTGTTAGTATATTCTTAATAGTGAAGCAAATTCTAGTAAATAATAACACACTATATCCTGATTCTGTTAAAGATAAATCTATAAAAAAATCTAATAAGAGGAATTTTGTAGATAAATGTCGAGCTATTTTATAGTTTAAAATGGTGCATCTTAAATTTTTTTCTAGAATTCATGAAATTTTTTTAGCTATCGCTTATTATTTAGCATAATTTAGTTTCATTTGAAAATTTAATAAAATCTTAAAATCTACTAACAAAAAAGTTATTCTTACTTTTTTAGGTTTTGTTGATTTGTATTTTAATAAAAATTTCCCGTAAGCATTTATAAATTCCCTTCACAAAAAAAGAGTTCGGGAAAACCCGAACTCCTGAAACTTTTTGGGGATATTAAATACTTATTTCCTCTTGTTATTTCTTTCCCCAATTATCAAATATGTTTTTCATCTTTCTTATTTCGATTTTTTTCGTTGTTTTGTGACCAACTAAGTCCTCTACTTCAATTACAAAGGTATTTTTACCATCTACTAAGGACAATTCTAGCTCTAAATCTTTCTTAAATCCTGCCATTTTATATGGCTCTGAAAGATCTTGGGCAAATCTCTCATCTCCGTTTACTCTCACTCTGATTTCATCAAAGTTATCTTGAACGGAAACTTTTACTTTTACCTTGTCATTCAATGTAATTAGCGGATAGATACTTTTAATCGTTAGCTTTGGAGCTTGTGTATCCACAAAAACTTTACGACTAATTTGCATTTTATTTTCAAATTCATCAATTGCTGTTACAGAGATATCCTGTACCCCATCCTTCAGCGTCAAAGTATGAGAGAAGTTTTCTCCATCAAAACTATCTGCTTTCTTTCCGTTGATCGTCAACGTTTCAATAGCCGAATCATCTTCTACACGTCCCTTTACTTCTACTTTGCTCTTATTAAAAGCATCGAAATATGCCGGGCTGTCGATGTAGATGACTGGTTTTGTTGTATCCTCTTCCTCCTCTTCTTCTCTCTCCGTTTCTAACAAGTGAGTAGTAGAATTAAAGGCACCATCGAAAAACACTACTTCCAGCTTGTCATCCGCTTGGATATCTTGCGTGATGGTAAATTGTGTTTCGGAGCTTTCTAAGTAGTCATCCTCCTGATCAACGCTTACCACTTCACCGTTCACAAGCACTTGCCATTTTCTTGCCCCAGTACCGTTTTGATTGTCCTGGAAATTAGCAACTGTGATGGTTTTCGTCTCTTGGTTCAAAGTTGCATCTGCAGTAGGAGCTACTGTATCTACTTTTACCGGGAGTTTAATGGATTGCCATTCTGCTCCCTCGTAATCTATTACTCCGCTAACTTGTAGGAAGTAATCGCCATCTGCAGCTAATTGGTTATTTAATTTTCCATCCCAAGCATAGTTGTTATTGTATTTATAAGGGTTTGAGCTAATGTAATTCTTTGTTAAGTTTCGGTCTGTGCGAATTGTTCGAAGTGATTTTCCATCTGCACTTAATACTTCTACTTTTAGATTTTTCACGTTTCGGAATAAAGAGAAGACCGGTAATGCCTTATCTCTTAGACCATCTCCATTTGGAGAGAATCCGAAATAGTCAGGGTTAAAGCTTCCATCTCCATCGATAAAATTACCTTGATCATCTACTAATCCAGTGTATCCCCAATATGCTTTAGCTTCCCACATGAAATAATCAAAGATTCTTGCATCGTCCCACTCTCCGTTAAATCCGTAGAAAGGAACTGTAAGAGGTACGTTTCCAGTTACCTCTTCATTACTATCCGTTAAAGTAACAAAGCCATCCACAAAGAATCCATTCGTGAAGGTTTCTTTTAAGCTTTCTAAATTTGCTACATCTACTTGAACTGTGAGTGTTGCCGAACCATTTGCAGGGATTGTCAGCTGTTCAGGTGTATCAATCGCTACATCCTCCGTAACAACAGCGGAACCGATTTGATTTGGAGCAGTAACCACATCGCCACCAACAGACGTTGCGTTATCTACTTGTACAGCAACATCCACATCATAAGTTTTTTCTTCATCTGAATAGTTTTGCGCTTGTAAAGTAAAGGAAATGCTATTATTTTCAATTTCTTTTAAAGCAACCTTTGCTAGTCCTGTTTCTTCATTTGTCACAACTACATCTGTAGCTAATGCGTTTGCAAGCTGCATTAATCCTGCTCCTTGACGTCTCGGAGATACATATTCTCCAGGATTAAACTCTACAGGCTTTGCAGTATTCATTAGTAAGTTTTTAGCTAAACGAACTCTTTCAGAATCCGCTAAGTTAAAGTCGTTGTCGATTCTTTCTAGAATCAGCGCTGCTCCACCAGCTACGTGCGGTGCAGCCATGGAAGTTCCACTCATGATTCCGTACTTATTGTCATTTAACGTAGAGAAAATGTTTCCTCCTGGAGCCGTCACTTCAGGCTTGAAGTCCAAGTTAGGAGTTGGTCCCCATGAGGTAAAGGCACTCATTTCTCCAGCCGTCGGGTTAGCAGTTTCGATAAATTCACCTTCAAATGAAACGGTTACTGTTCCATTAGCATTGATTGCTTCCTTCAGTTTTTTCCCATCGTTTTGTAATGCGAATAGATAAGGTATGTTGATAGCTGGATCCGATGCCATGTTGATCGTTCCGCTTGTATTATTATAGATAATGATTCCTGCTGCACCTGCCTGTTGAGCATTTAGAGCTTTATCAACAAAACCGATCGTCCCACGTTCCACCAATGCTATTTTTCCAGTGAAATCCTTGCCTTCAAAGTCGCTAGGTTGACCAATACCAGCATCTAGCACCTCTACAGGTCCATTGAATTTCTCCATTGGGTCTGCTGCATTTGCTAATAAATATAAGGCTTGCCCAGCTGCTGCTCCATCGATTTGATAATTAAAGCTGTAAGAAGTGATGAAACTATTTTCAAAGGATGCAACACCAAAGGAATCTCTTGATACACTTGGTGATCCAGTTAAACCATAGTCTTGGTTTTCAGCAAGCGGATAAAAATACCCATCTCCGTATAGCGCTGAGTTACCTGCAGAGATTGCAACTAACACACCATTATCTGTTGCACGTTTCACTGCTTGTTGCTCCGGACTTGAATCATCCACAAAACCAGCCGTCGCCCCTAAAGACATGTTGATCACGTCTGCGCCAAGCTTAATCGCATCGTCGATTGCTTTGATATAAATATCTCCATAGGTGGAAGAGAAGCCTGGGTCATTGCCGAAAACCTTTAACGCTAATAACTGCGCCTCAGGAGCCACCCCTTTTACTCCGTTTCCTTCTTCCTCACCATTAGCCCCAACTGTCCCAGCAACATGCATACCATGCATGGAAGCATCTGGTCCTAAATCTAGTATTTCATTGTTACCATCCATATAGTTATAGCCAAAAGGAACTTTTTCTGTATAGAATTGACCTTGTTCCAGTGTTCCATTTGCTAAGAAGGAGTTAACTTCTTCCTCTGTTAGTTCAGCAGCGGCGTTGTCTGAAAGAATCATGTCCTTATGACTTGGATCGATTCCCGTATCAATAATCCCCACTACCATCCCTTCCCCACGGAAGTTATAGTCATTCCAAGCCTGTTGTGCTTGTACTAATTCTTTCGAGTAAACCATTTCTGGCTTGATAGAAGGGCGGTCATATTTAGTAGATTCATATACTGCCTTAACACCAGGTGTTGCAGCTATTTCCTCCACAAATTTCGCTTCTACTTCTGCAGAAAAACCATTAAAGACAGTCGTGAAGCTCTCCAACACTTCTATAGAAGGAGTTTCTTTCTCGATTGTCGCTTGTACACTTACTTGTTCTTCTTCTACGTTCTCTTCTAACGTTCTTCGTTCATTTTTGTTTAGTTTTTTGTACAATAAACCTCTTTGTGTAGCCTTTTCTATAGTAGGAGCGTTAGTCAGCTCTACTATAATTCTTACTTTTTCATCCGGATTCTCTGGGTTCGCCAGATTCTTCGGAAGAACATTTTCTGTTTTTTGCTTTAACTGTAGATTGTTTGAATTGTTCGGTGACATCCCGAACACAGAGCTGGTGAATGCCAACATAAAGACCACAGTTAATAGCAAGGTTTTTTTGATTGTAGCCAAACTTATCCCCCCATTTTTCTAATTAACACCATTTCTTACAATAGTCCTGGTGCGTATAATAGAATTTATCATATTTTCTCATTATTTCAAAGATAAAGATAATATGATAAACGTTACGTGTTTGTTTCTTTTCTGTAAAAAATTGTTGACTTTTTCATGTATTTTCTGATTTGTTGTAAAGTTTTATAAAAACACCTACTTTTTGTTCAACATTACAAAAAAGTTGCTGTTACTCTTGGCTTAGGTAAATAGTAAATTAGAAACTGTTCAGAATATTATGATTAGTAATTGATATCCATTTTTTTCTATTTAAAATGAACAGAAGGATTCATTTTTAGCTAATAGGTAGTCCTAGAAGTGAAGAAGGATAAGGGGGAAATTAAATATGAAAAGTTATGAGTCTATTAGATATTAAGAATGATATGTGCTTTCTTTATTTCGAACCTTGGGTCCTCCGCTGCGTCGGACGCTTTCCGGAGGCCAACAGGATGTTGGTCAGGAAAACGTTGTCACACGATGTGACGTTCTTAGTTTTCCCTCCACAAGGTAAGCCAGCACCCATCGCTAACGCGCGTGGCTGTGCTGTCTTACCTACCACCCTGCTCCCGCTGGAGTCGCCGACGCTGCTCCGAACCAATAGGATTACTTACTATAAGGAGATATTGATTAATAGATTTCAAAGAGGACATAATCCATCAAGTAAGGAATATGTTTTACCCAATCTCTTTCGCCGTATAGCCACCTCCATCATTAGCAGTGAAGATATTTGTTGAAATGGTGCATTTTTTGACTGCTTCCATAGTTGGCAGGAATCATTTTCTTTATTAATGCTAAATCGAGGGGAGGTAAGAGCTAGTAGAACGGATTGTCGTAAAAATTGGGGATAATGTCGTAAAAACAAGAAATACTGCAAGACACGAAAAGACTACTAGGAGGCCTAGTAGTCCGGCAAGAAATTATTTTCCATTAAATTCACGAAAATCTTGGTAACGTGTGCTCTGGTTGCTGGCTCGCCAGGCAGGAAGTTACCATTATTACCTGATACTATTTTAAACTCGTATAGCATGGAGATAGCATTTTGTGTTTCTTCATCGTATTGTCCATAATCCAAGAAAGGAGCTTTTACGGTTGGCACATATTCTTTTCCATAGTGAAAATTATATAAACGCTTTAGCATTAATGCCAGCTGAGCTCGAGTAACTTCATCATTTGGCTTTAATTCTGTATTACCTTTAACAATACCGTATTTATAAGCTGTTGCGATTTCAACTTGTGTTTCCTCAGAAAAATTCACTACATCGGTGAATGGAGCTGGTTGTTCCGTTTCAACGCCAAGCAAACGAACTACTAAGCTAACTGCCTGCACTCTCGTCATCGGTGCATTCGGTTTAAACGTGCCGTCTTCGAATCCTTTGAATAAACCAAGTGAGGTCGCTTTCTCCATATACTGAGATACCCAATGTCCTTTCACGTCTGGGAACACCGGAATGTCATGTATGGGATTTGGGGATGGTGTTGTTGTTGAATCTGTAGGCAACTCGATTTGATCTTCATCAACCTTCAATTCCGTCTGGTGAGAAGAAGCTTCTACTAGAATTTTCTGCTCAAAGGCATTTGTATTCGCAAATGTGTTAATAGGCAGTAACATCAAAGATAACATCTCTATTGCCATTAATACTATAAGTAATCTTCTGTTTTTTTGTTTAGACATTTTAATTTTCCTTCCATCTTCTGTTTTCCCCTCCGAGATTAAAGACTCTCCGGTTTTAAAACTCTTCCCCTTTATCTCCCTCTACTTTCTCGACCAAAAAACCAATTCACCATTCTCTATATGTTTATCATTGGACATCTATGACACCCAAAAATATAATTATAGCTATTTTTAAAAAAATGGGGAATAACAAGGTACTGCTCCTAGTCAGCATAGCCTGGCTACATTAGATCTCGAGGGGCAAGACACAAGAGCTGGACAATAAAAAATGCCATGAACATTTGGTTCATGGCATTAACATCTATATACTTTCATTAAAAGGATTCATAGTTCATTATGATAGAATCTCAAAAGGAAAAGCACCTGCGTCTTAACTTCGCAGGTGCCATCATATTTTTCTCAGATGTTCCCCCGTAACTCCAGGAGCCCATTCCAATCTTATTCTTTACTTGAGATATCTACAATTCTACCTTCTACTTTTGGTTCTACTGTTTTCAAGCTTACTAAGTAATCGCGGAAGTTTTCCCAGTCGTTAAGACCTAAGTCTGTTACTCGTCCTTCTTTGTATGCTTTTTCGAATACTGCGTATCCATCTCCACCTTTAGCTGTAAAGGCATTTGTTGCGATGGTGTATTTTTTGTCTGCTTCGACAGCAGTGTAGGAATCATTTTCTTTGTAAGAGATAGACACGACTCTTTCACCTACTGGCTTCGTAGAGTCATATTTTATTTGTGCTCCAGCTACGTGCAAGAAACCACCGTTTTCACGTTCAGGTAATTCTTTTAAGCTGGTTTCAAATGCTTCTTTCAATTCTGCTCCAGTTAGCTCCATTGTTGCAAGTGTATTTCCGAACGGAAGCACTGTAATGATTTCTCCAATAGTGATCGGACCTGCATCGATTGCAGCACGGATTCCTCCACCGTTTTGGAACGCCATGATGATATCCTTATCGTATTCTCTTGCTTTCTTCAGCATGCCGTCCGCGATAAGGTTTCCAAGTGGCGTTTCATTTTTACGAACATTATTATTCTCTTCACGAGGGTTGATCAGTTCTGCAGAAGTAACTGCTCCTGACTCTGTTGTTTTAATTTCATTAATCTTAGCCGCATACTTAGACAGAATCAATTTTGCTGCTGAATCCTCAGCCTTATCTGCTACTTTAATCAGTTTTCCAGCATGGGAAATAATATGACCTTCTTTATCAAACATTACATCCAATGTCCCTAAGTTTTCTGCATATTGTCCAGCTTGTAGAATAAGTGTCGGAGAATCATTTTCTCCTCCAACGACAGGCTCAGCTAACGTTGTATGGCTATGTCCACCTACAATCACATCGATTCCTTTTACTGCTTTTGCAAGCTCTAAATCATTGTCTACCGTTGGATTGTCATCGTACCCAATGTGAGTAAGGGCTACGATTTTGTTAATACCCATTTTTTCAAACTCAGCTACCATTTTCTTTGCATCTTCGATATAATTCGTGAACGTCACTTTGTTCGGACTAGCAATATATTCTGTTTCCGCTGTAGTTAAACCGAAAATACCGATTTTTTCACCGTTTACTTCTTTCACGATACCAGAATAGATATTTGCATTTTTAGGCTCCGATTCAATTTTCGTTTGGAACAAGCCAGTAAATAGCTCATCCTTCGAGAAGTCAACATTTGCAGATACAAATGGGAAATTTGCAGCTTTGATGAAATCTACTAGAGCTTTATGCCCTTCTTCGGAATCCCCTAAATCAAACTCGTGGTTCCCGAAAGTCATTGCGTCAACATTCATTAACTTCATGATTGCTAGATCAGCTTGGCCTTTGTACTCGTTAAAATATAAGGATCCAGAGAACACGTCCCCTGCATCAAGCAACAAGGAATATGGTTTGTTTGCTCGAAGCTCGTTGACCGCTGTAACTCTCTTAGCACCATTGTCTAGTTGTGCATGTGTATCATTGAAATGCATGATTGTCAGATTAAAGCCTGTTGCTCTATAAAGGAAGGAAGCCATTTGTCCACGTGTTACGTTTGCATTCGGTTCAAATGTATCCTCGGTTTTACCAGTAGTAATATTGTGTGCATAGATTGTTTGGATATAGTCTGCAAACCATTGCTTACTATTAATATCCTTAAATGGTAAGTAGGATGATAGCTTATTTTCTTCTAAATCAAATCCTTCTGTTATCATTTTAGCCATATGAGCACGAGTTAGGTTTCCGTTAGGATTAAAGGTTTGATCGTCATAGCCCTTAATGATGCCTGCTTCCACTAGAGCTGCAATGTATCCGTAATAAGGGTTGTCCTTGCTTACGTCTTTAAAGCCAGGATCCTTTACATTTTTCGTATCCAAATCTAATGCCAGCGCTATCACTTTTGCAGCATGTGCTCTCTTGATATTCTCGCCTGGTCTATAAGTGCCATCTTCATACCCTTTGATAACCCCATCAGAACTTAATTTTTTTACCGCATCAAAAAAATGATGTGTCTCTTTTACATCCTTAAAAGATACATCTTGTGCCTGAGCACCAGTTGACACAGTTGCAACCATAGCACCAGCTAAAATAGTTGCTGTTACTGCTTTTTGAAAGCCTTTTTTATTTCTCATTCCCATCCTCCTATAATCTTTTATTCTCTTTATCAATAGGCACAAACTATTATCCGAAATTATACCTTATGTACCAATAAAAGTTATACACCCATTTATTATTAGACTATCATATTTGGTTACCCTTGTACTAGATATTTATGATTAAAATTTCTGTAAATTGAGAATTAATAGAAATACTAAAATAAGGTTGGATGTGGTCGAGTAGAATAGATTATCGAAATGTCATGAAAGTAAGAGAATTGTCGAAAAAAATAAGGACTCTACTACAACTAATGAAAGAATTCTTCAATCAAGAAGGCAATAAAAAAAGACCCAACTAGAGTCAGGTCTTACCTCTCTAAGAGAACTTTTATTACAATGATTCACTCGTCTAAGCCTGTAAGCTTTTTTTCTTGTTTCTTCTTTTGACATATAAGAATTCTTTGCCTACAAGGATCATATAAACAAATAAATTATAAAGTAAGATAGATTTATCTTTTTTAAAAGCAATCCGATATAGCCATTCTAAATTTAGCTTAATGAATATTTCTGGCGCTCTTTTTCGTTCGCCAGCGAATACGTCAAAGGCTCCTCCCACACCAATGAAAAGTCCCTTTTTACATTTCCCACTATTTTCAGCTATCCATTTTTCTTGTAGCGGAGAACCTAATGCTACAAATACGATATCTGGCTCGTGTGAAGCAATACAATCTATCATTTTCTCATCAGATGTAAAGTAGCCATGTTGATAACCACTTAACTTAATTTGTGGATATTCCGATACTATAGCAGCAGCGGTTTTTGTAATAACCTCTGGCTTGGCGCCTAATAAAAATATTTTAAACTTATTTTTATTCGCGATACTCAATAGTTCTTTCATTAAATCAATACCAGTAATTCGTTCACTAACGGGTTTATTTAATAGCTTCAGTGCTTTTACTACACCTATTCCATCAGGAACAGTAAGATTTGCTTTACTTATAATCTCTTTAAAGTCGCTATCTCGGTAGCCCTCTCTTACCATCAGGGAGTTTGCCGTTACGATTATCTGTTTTTTACTATTTAATAAATCTCTTTCTAAACTATCAACCAAGTCAATCATAGTGGAACTATAAAAATTCCAGTCATTTAATGGCATTCCTAATCTCCACTACTTTTCTAATCTTTCATCCAATGAGATATTGATAAATTTCTCCGTGCGTTGCCATACCTGTCTTCTATAAGTGATCATTCCAACAATGTGTAGTGGTAAATAGGTTAGGGTGAACCATACATAGCTCCAAATAAAATAGAATATATTGTTTTTGGACTTGTCTTTCACTTGCTCTCGATAAGAAACATAGAAGAGTACAACATTGTAGCTTAAGTTGAGGATGACGATAATTGGATTAGAGTAGAACTGCAAAAAGCTTATGCCAGTTCCGAAAATGAAATATACAAACAAACTAATGAACGATAAAGCAAATCCAATTAGTATCATGAAGGTACGGGACATATTATAGGAATAAAAGAACGTATCAATCTGAGTAAATGTTCTATATTGGAAAATTGATTTCAAAATATGAAAGAAATTAGAGAAAGCAACGTTCCAATGTCCTCTTGACCATCTAAGTCTTTGAATAATTGAGTTCTTAGGTGAAATAGGTTTTTCATCATATATATATGCGAAAGCATTAAATTCCGAATGCTCATTCAGATTGGACATTTCCACTTGAAACTCAAAATCTTCGGTTATAGACTTAGGATTCCAGCCTACACGTTTCAAATAGTCCGTTCTAACATTGAATCCGGTTCCTTGGATTGTCGTATTCAAACCTAGAATTTGTTTAGGAATTGTATAAAAGCGGTTCATAAAGCTTTCAGAAAGTGCATATCCTCCTGAAATATAGTTGTCACTTGGGTTTTTACTTAGTACTCTACATTGAATTAGGTTTGTTTTATTGTTTGCAAGAAATTGGGAATTTATTTCATTAAAATAGTCAAAATGCACAATATTATCACTGTCGAATATGGTGATAATATCAAACTTATCCAGTATGTCGCGATGATGCTCTAAAAATGCTTTGATCGCATATGGTTTCCCTTTCGGATCTCCTTTTTTACTCTTATTCTCAAAGACGTTTGCCCCTAACTCTCTAGCAATCTTGGCAGTGTCATCGGAGCAATTGTCCGCAAGTATATAGAAGTCATATAATTCCTTCGGATAATTAATATCCTTCTTTAAATTATTAATAATTCCTGAGATTACTTTTTCTTCATTATGAGCAGGAACTAAAATAAGAAATTTGCTGCTTGGCGGTTGAATGGTATAATTTCTTTTATGTTTTTTCCATCCAAAAACCGTCAATATCATGTAATATGTAGTAAAAATAAATAGATAGGTTTCCATACACAACAGGATGTATTGGTACCAATTTAAGTTTTCATTGACGATTGAGTGATACACTACTAAAACAGAAGTAATGATCATCAGTGAAAACAAAAGTTTAAATGTGATTTTATTCGTATTCATTACCCTTCTCTTTCTCCTTTCATAGATAATATTTTAGAGTCAGAGAAGAAAAAAATCATTAGTAAAAAGTGTATAACAGAACCATATATTAACTAAAAAAGACGACTTTACTCATGTTTATATATTCCTAAAATAGTTATTCACCGCAACTTTTGGTTGATTTCCGTTCTGGCTGGACGCTTTCCTGGGGGCGCGGCTTCGGGACAACAGGATGTTGTTCAGGAAAACGTTGGCACACGATGTGCCGTTCTTAGTTTTCCATCTTGTTTCGGATGCTTCCGAAACAATTGGATTTTCCGCACGCGCTTATCCCCAAGGAGTCGCCAGCTGACACTTTAATCAACTTTTTCTTAGATGTTATCCCCAACTTTTGCTGAATAATCTCTAAATTGTTAATGTTATAATGAATAGTAAAAATATTATGAATATAATTACCGGTAGGTAAAGGTTTTCATACACAATGAAAAGACCAAACTCTCAGATAGAGTTTGGTCCCTTTTTTATGATTGAAAGATGATATAGACTTCTACCATATAGATTCTGCAAATTCTGGATGGTCAATAAATGGATTGCGATTTCCTTGGATAGAGAAAATCTTTTCGTTACGATTACGTTCAAACGAATCTACCGGGTCTTGCTCGTGCCACTCTAACAGAGTAGATAGTTTTCCGTGAAACGGTACGGAGCCATTCCCTACTCGATCATTTAGTTCAAGGTCAACCTTATCGCCTGGCTCATAGCGTGTTGCCATGTAAAATAACATACGCGCAACGTCACCTTTCACACGATCTGGTGGCTCGAAGGAGCTCGATGCTTTTTTACATTCGTTACAGCCATTTACCGGACTTCCACCATTATCAAAATCTAAGTTTCCACGAGTGGAGTTTACTTGAACATCTGTGGGACGTAAATGATGTAAATCGGTTCCAGGGCCCTGTGATGTTCCAAAACCGCCATGGGACTGCGCCCATACATGCTCACGATTCCACTGTCCCACGTTCCCACCGTTAGCCGTTTTGGAACGTGATAATCCTGTATATAGTAAGATGACGTTGTTTTTATTGTTCGGATCCTCATCTGTTTGCTTCAACGCATCCCAAACCTGTGAATAAGAAAGTTCTTTATGCCCATCGATGATTTCATGAAGAGCATCCTTCAGCTGTTCTCCCTCTAATCCAATAGCATCCGCGTAATAGCTGTTTGCTGTACTGTCTGCTGGTGTTGGTGTTATTAATACCAAAAATACGGTCGTTACGCTTTTTTGGCCATCACTAGCATTGACAGCAACTAAATGAATACCTTTCTTTAGGTTCAGCTGGAGCGTATTATCTTCTATCGTTCCCCGTGTTGTAGTAAAGGTTAGCGGCTGTTGTTCCGGGTCTGAGAAATGCTCTGTTAGTGAGATAGAGATCGTTTCTCCAGCTTTCCCAGTTTGGGTTTTTATTTTCTTCACAAGAACTGGTGCTTTATTTTGACCAGGTATAAAGATTTGTTCCCCTTTTGTATTGGTAATTTTGATAGCACTGGCAGTTGCCCCATTGATGAATTCAAACTTTCGTACATTTTCCGCCCCGCGGATTTCTTTTACGTTCTTTCCGTCAATAATTACCTTTTTGACTTTTGTTCCTTTGAAGTCTAAGATTGCTCCAGCTTTTGCAGGCTTCACTGTTACTGTATGAGAAATAAAGCCTTTCCCATGGAACTCTGCATATTGTCCAGTAAAGAAGATGCCTTCTTTGATTACCGATTTGTTATCTAGCGTGATAGAAACGCTTGGATCCTTGATTGTCACCTTTTTAGCCTTATATTTTTTAAAGTTGTAATGTTTCTCAGGAATGATTGGTGTTATTTCCTCTTCCGCTAATAAGTCAATTTGTACCATTACCGGGTCATGGTCACTTGCACGTCCAGCCATATCCGTAAAGTCTGCATTAATATGAAGAATATCTATGATCGTTTTTTCTGCTAAGTTCTTTGAAACTAAAATATGGTCTAGCACTTGAGAGTTACCCTGATATAAATACGTATAACGATCAGAATCTGCTGCTTCGTTAATCATGTTTTTCATTAATGTTCCTTCGTGAATTTTCAATGCATCCGCGAACTGATAATCATTGAAGTCACCAAGTGATACGATATTTGCATCTGGATTTTTTGTTTTTACATCTTCAATAAATCCATAGACAATTTGTGCAATTTTTTTACGTTGTGCTTCACTTTCATATTTAGGTGGTTGGATAGAGCCATATAACGGTGTATCTCCAGATTTTGAATTCCAGTGGTTAGCGATCACGATTACGCTTTCCCCTTTGAAGTCAAACTGAGCAGCAAGCGGCTTACGGCTGCTGTCGAACGCCTCATTTGTTGGATCAATCCGACCTGGGTTCACTGTCAGCTTTCCATTTTCATAGCCTACAGCTGTAGTTGCATCACCAGCAGGTACTCCTTCTGTTAATGATACGCGGTCCGGGTTATATAAGAATCCTACACGGATATTTGCATTCGGTGCCCCACCATCTGCATTGTTTACTGGGTCAATATTTACATATTGGTATTCCACTCCACCAGCTTCCACAATTGTATCAATCAAGCGCTGATAGCTTTGGTCTGCCTTTGAATCACCAGTAGCTTCTCCATTATTATCTTGTACTTCTGTTACCCCAACAATATCAGGATTTTGCATGTCTACAGCGATTGCTCTTGCTAATTTACGAGCCTTGTCATCAGATGTAGATGATTCGTTGTTTGAGAAGTTTTCAAGGTTATAGGAAGCTACTGTTAGCTTATCTTCTGCTTTTTCAATAAATGTTTGCTCTGGCCTTGCATTGCCTTTTGTATGCTTTGCCTGCATTTCATCTAAGCTTGCATAGATTTTAAAGTTTTGATAAGAGTAACCAACAACTCCTGTAATCGGTCCTTCAAATGTATCACCAGTAGCAACCTCAAACTCACGAGCATCACCATTAGGCTCTAGACGGAAATGAATACGGTTAGGATTTTGGTTATTCTCCTCATAAAGGACTCCGCCATGCAGTGTGTTTGTTGGCTCATCCTCTAATAAAGTAATCAAATCTCCATGCTCTTGAGGAGAAACGGATTTCACATTTCCTACTTGAACACGCATACCTTCGATGCTTTCCCAGAAATCAATTGCATCTTGCTCAGGATCAAAAACCTTTAGAGAATCGTCGTCGATATGATTGAAATCAATGTTTGATTCATCTAAGATAATCGGCTCCGGTAATTCTACTCCACTTTCAACAACCGACACATTACCACCTTGGTCGTTACGTACATTGATTTGCGTGGTTTTCAGGTCAGTCGTTTGACGATCCGAATAGCCGTCATATGCATATTCACTTACCTTCCCACTAACAGAAACTAAATCTCCCACTTGGATTGGCCAAGACTTAGTGCCACTGTAAAGGAGAATTGCCTCTGACGTATAGGCATCGTTATCCGCTAAATCGTCCGGTGTTTGCATTGTATAGTAGTAGGACCCGTTAAGGGTAAATGCATACGTGACAATTCCTTGGATTCCTTCTACTGTTTGATTATTAAATGGAGTAGTATGTCCTGCTCCTTGAAGATCATGGATTTGCAGACTATCTGTAATGCTGTATTCAAATGTCTTTACTTCACTAGCTTCGCCGTTAGCTGTGATGACAACTGCTTTTAATGTAGTATCTTGGTTAATTTCAATCGGCGTAGAGTAAACTGCGCTATCCTCTGTTGGCTCTGAGCCATCTAATGTGTAGTAAATAGAAGCGTTTGAAGTTGTTGTCGATAAAGTAACCGTTGTTCCCCCAACAAATGTACCTCCATCAGGAGAAGCAGTAACAGGCTGTAGGATAAAACTGTCTACAACGATATCCGCACCAGAACGAGGGATGATTTGGTAGTCAGCATCGTATTGCTGAATGATTCCTGTGATAGACTCATAGGTTTTTCCTACTTCTAGCCCTAAGCTATTGTTTTCATCCCTAACCACAAACTCAGTTGTTCCGTCTGTTGCTTTGTAGTTCCCATTTGCGACAGATGTCAGCGTGATATCATTTGCCACTACAAGTAAAGATTCGTTTGCTTCGTTAACCTCTGCTCCAGTAACTCTCTTCGGTGCTGGTGCCCCAACATTTTCTGTCTTTTCGATAATTGTCGCACCATCTAATTGAAGAAGACCTCGGAATTCAGCTAATTCACCTGTTAGAGTAACCTCGTCTCCAATTTGAGCTGGTAAACTAGAAGGCCGAACTGCGATACCACCTGTAGAGTCTTGGACAGATACCGTATTTTTCAGGTTTGCAGTAACAACTGCTTTTATTGTTACCGTTTCACCTAATGATTTTTGACGAGCATCCTCAAGAGAAAGAATTGATGGCTCTTCGGGGTCACCTGGATCTCCCGGCGCAGAACCATCCATCGTATGGGAACCTAGATTTTCAAATGTATCTATCGGATGAGATACCCACTCAGCACTTGCATCATAGGAATCTTCGACATTTGTATCACCTGTGGTAACAGAAGCATTCCGAACTAGAGTGACGTTTTCTCCCCACTTAGCATCTACTCCAACCTGGCCAAAAGAATCCACGACGTCACTAGATTTTTTAAGGACAAGTGCATCATTACCGTTAAAGTTCGTTACACCATGGGTAATATTTCCTTTTGCTTTTAGAACGTCAGAGGCTTGGCTATGTGTAATAACAAAGGCTTGGCCGTTCTCTAAAGCACCGGAGAAGTTGTAGGTTGTGTTAACATCCGTTCTTCCATTTGCATAAAGCTCTAATTTATAGGAGCTTAAATCGACTAAGTTTCCTGTTCCATTATAAATCTCTATGGCCTTGTTGTTACTGCTACCTTCTACGTATTCGGAAATAATCAAGTCCGTTGCCGTCGTCTCCGCAGATACCTCTGCCGGAAGGGATGGCAAAATAAGTCCTGCTACTAACCCGGCGGATAGGAAACTATTAAAATACTTCCTCCAATTTGTTTTGCTCATGTAGACAATTCTCCTTTAGTGGGGATTTATGTTTCTTTGAGTATTTCATTGCCTAAACAACTGTTATAAAGGCATTTGTTGCTACTGTAGAAGCGACTGCTAGCATAACGTTATGTCTCTTATTCCTTCTCCTAGCCTCCTATTCAAATAAAATGTAAAGCATTCTCAAACCATCTACTAAAAATACATACTTATCCAAAAATAAAATAGATATCCATACTTTTCTAGATTATCATAAGCATTTTCTACATTACTATATCTTATATGTAATTCAATTCCATTTAATTATTAGAAAATTCTAAGTATAGGTAAAAGTATAGTTACTATAAGGTAAATATTTACTTTTAATTAAGACTAAAGAATATCAATAAAAAAGAATAAGAGATTTCTCCCTCATTCTTTCAATCTTATTCAACTGCGGCAAATTCGTCAGCATATTACCATCTACAATATAAGCCTAATAGCCGACTAATGCTTACTACTTTTAGTAGCTGAAAGCCAGACAGCAACAACAATCGGGTTGATTGCTAAAGCTATCCTCGTACTAGATAGAAATAAATTTCCTTCGTATATCTATTAATCCCCTTTAAATTAAATTGAAAAAATATACACTTATCGGTCATATACGTTAATCCCAATACTCCGAAAGTTGTTTTTTTAATAAAGGATAAATTTATTAATTACTTAGTATGTAAAGACTCTAACCGATATTAATAGTATCAATTATACAGAGGTGTCTCTTATGTTCTCTTTTTTCAAATCAAGGACTCATCCTAAGAAGCTGAAGCCTATCACTCCTCCTTTCCCTAATAACAAAGACGATGAATTAAAAGAGAAAGTAGCAATCAGAAAGGGTGATCTGGGTGAATATAAAATAGACTTACAGTTATCCCAGTTTCCAAAAGAATATAAATATATCAGTGACCTATTTATCCAAAATCTAAAATCTTCCACCGGCTATTCTCAAATCGATCACGTTATCATTACCCCATTTGGATTATTTGTGATTGAGACAAAAAATTATCAAGGCACCATTTATGGAGGGAAAGACAGAAAAACCTGGTCCGTTAATGGGAAGTTCGAGATGATGAATCCACTGTTTCAAAACTATGGACATATAAAGGGACTTGAAGCTTTGGTAGAGAATCATTATCATTCCTATTTTATCTCTATGATTTCATTCACAAAGAGAAGTACATTTAAGATTGATGAGGAATTAAGAAAGCTTTCTTCAAATGAACTAGTCGTATATGACATTGAACTAACTGAATTCATACATAGAAAAGTGGCCGTTCAAAAGCTTACTGGTGTTAATGAATTAAATCAGAATGATATTACAAAACTTTATGAAATTTTCTTAGAAGCCAATATAACAGATCACTCTCTTAGAGAGTTTCATGTCAACAAGCTCAAATCTAAAGAGAGTCCACCAGCAAATAGTAAAAGTCATTGTGTAGTATGTAATAAACCGGTTTCGGACAAAGTGGAATCATTTTGCCTTTCAAATAAGAAATTTGGAGGAAAGGTTTATTGTTTTGAGCATCAGAGGGGTATATAAAATGAATTTCTGGTAGTAACTACCATTAAAAGGGGATATTAAGTAACTTCGATTCTTGGACAGGTTATTGTTTGGATACCCCAACAAATGTTATAAAACCAAAAAAAGAAAGAATAAAGGATTACTCCCTTATTCTTTCTAAACTTACTGTATTAATACTTTGGTTGTAAAAGATTTTCCATTTACTATATAAGTTAAATCAAAACTATCTCCATTTTCTATTCCGGAAAATTGTAAATTAGCTGTTCCATTTTCAGTTACTTCTGGTTTTATATTATCATTATCTGAGTTCACAAGATCAGTAGCTGTCATTTTAATTTTGTCAGCTACTGATGGCGTAATGTCCTCGCCATATTGGTCTATCACTTTTAGCACGCCCAGTAAGTCTATTGAATCAATCGGTACTGTCCCGGTTGTTGTTCCTGGAATGCGAAGCATACCGTCTATAATAGTTAGGTTATTAAATGGATGCAACTCCATTTTTTCTATATTAGGAGCAGCTTTTGTAATAGTTACGGACTGATTGAGAGTAACTTCCCCAGGGTTAGTCTTAATAACTACTTTTACATTTTCTGTTTTATCTCCTTTATCAACAATATCCTTATCAGGTCTAACATATAGCCTATTTGTTGCCTTTTCGTATACTAAGTCCGGGTTGCTTGGAATGACATCATATGCACTAGTAGGCAAAACTGTACTAACTCCATTAGAGGTAATAGCAGAAACGATAATTTCTCTTTTATAATTAATCGTTTCAGAAGAGACCGGATTATCATAAATAGGTTTTATATCAACTTGGTAAGTTATCCCTTCGTTAACTTGAATACTCTCTTGGCGCATATTTAATTCTTTTACATTACCTCTCGAATCTATTTGTTGGAGATAGAATTTTAAATTACTTTTACCATTCTTTACTCCAGTAGCTGTGACTGTATTACTAGCTGATATAGTATTGTTTGAGGATAACATTAGCTTATCATCTGCAGATTCTACCTTAATTAAATATTTCCCACTATTTGATGTATTAGCTGCACTAGCCATATTACTCACCAAATTAAAAGCTCTGTTATATTGATCATTTACGCGGAAAGAATCTGGTTTAAACATTATAGTCTCATTAACCATTAACGAAGTTTTTAAATTAGTAACTCCTATTATTTTAGTTGCTTCTGCTTTTGCACGAATAGTTAAGGTTAGGGATGTCAATTTTCCAGCTGGTGTAGTTGCATTAATAGTCACCTGTCTATCCGTACTCAATTGGGAGCTATCTGTTACATATAACTTTGCTTTACCAGTACTCTGATCCGTCTCAAATGTAGCCTTTACTCTGGAATCATTAGTTGTCAGTTTCATTCCTGAGCTACTATTTAAGAAGTTTGCATCGTTAATAACTTTCCCATCTGTTCCATTTACCACAAAAGGAATTTCAGTCTTTTCTCCTGACACTACAAGATTTGGTCTTTGCATAGTAATTTTATCAGCCTTGGCCCCATTTGCTACAGTTATATTAAACTTTGCACTTTTTCCGGTAGCACGAGAAGTAATCGTGATAGTTGCTTGACCTGCTTTCTTATTTACGGGTTCTCTAAGTTCAAGGACTGTTTGTTTCTTTCCGTTTATAGTTAACTCACTGAATTTTGGAGTACTTCTCCCTCCATTTACATCAATTATAGAAGTACCTGAAATAGATAGGGTAACTCCGTTAGCTATATCTGAAGCTGGTACAGGAAGTCCATATTCATCAATTGCATTCAGAACTAGATGAAAATCCTCATAATCTGAATTTAGACTTAAAGTTTCTCTTGTAGATACATCATTGTAAACATTTAATATTTCCACTTGGCTAACTTTCGATTTTTGTGATACTGTTACCAACTTATCTCCTTTTATATAGCCACTCTCGAGGGTTAAGGTAAACTTTTCTCCAACTTTAAATTGTTCATTCCAAGCAAGCTTTGATATTTCAATAAAACCTTTTTCTGAATCTACTGTAAAGGAATGTGTAGAAGATGCTAAATTGGAACTAACCTTTATGTTGTTGGTCCTGTTCGTTATATCTTCCTTATATTGATTATATGCTTTGAATGGAATTCTGAGTATCGCACCCTCAGAATATGGTATTGCATGATTACCCAGTATCTCTATAGATTCAACCCTTTCGTTTGCAATAGATACAGAGGAAGTCAACAGTTTATCACCTAAACCACTTACAGAAATTTCATAAGATCCTGCACTCAACTGGGATAATAACTTAAAGCTAACTGTCTTTTTATCTGCAGATTGGGTCGTTTTGGTGATTCCAACATTTAATCCGTTCTTACGGATAGCAAAGCTTGCCTTCTTTAAATCTATTTCTTTATTGAACGTTAAAGTTAACTCTTGATTACCCACTGGTTTAAAGCTAGCTATAGTAATAGATTTCTCTTTTACTTTGGTTAAATCTAACTCAATGCTTCTTTTTAAAAAAGTAGCAAACTGTCCACGTGTTGTCGTATCCTTGGGATGAAACATATCTAAATCTGGATTCGTAATATTAAAGTAATCAAGCACTTCAATAAAAGGACGTGCGGCTACCTTGGCATTCTTTAAATCTGTTACATCGCTAACATACGTTTGAGAAGATTCATATTTAACTAAATCCACTCCTTCAGCAACATTAAGCAACTTCACAATTGCTATCGCCATGTCTTCCCGAGTCATGTTTTCTTTTGCAAGAAGTCTTCCATTACTCCCACCAAGAATTCCATTATCCTTGATCATTGCTGCATACTTTAATAATTCATCGTCTGCGGTTTTTATTGTCACATCACTAAACCTGACTTTTGTTTTATAATCTGCTGGCACTTTAAAACCTTTTGTTACTAAATACTTCCCCAATAACTTCACCACATCGGATCGTGTTAGTGTTTTATTCGGCTTAAAGGTGCCATCAGGATAACCATTTATTATCCCTTCTCTCACTAGCGCATTAATGGCAGCTTCATGCGTATTCCCCTTTGTATCTGTAAATCCAGCCGCAAGAGCATACGGTGTCACTGCAGTTGCAATTAATGAAGGTATTACTAAACCAGCAAGAAACACATTTCTTTTTTTCATTTCTCTATCCCCTATACAGAAATTGGTGTTTTTAAAACTTATTACTAGTATATATTATTTTTCTTGGCTAGGAAGTAGTTCAAAAAAATTATTCGAATTTTTAGTTATTTTTCTTATCATTCTCACCTAAAGCTAGTACAGAGAGTTTAGTGAGTCTTAGAAAATATTGTGAGCAAGTCTTTTTAGTTAATTACTTTTTTTTGATAAAAACTTTATTAAAAATCATTATCAAGAAAATATCTAGCGAAATTAGTACTATGTATAAATAAAATGCTCTACAGAGAATCCACTCTGTAGAGCATTTTTTATATTTCTAAATTAATCTTTTATAGATAATTAGTTTACATCAATTTTTACAGAAGAAGATGCAATTACAGCACCAGCGCTGCTTACAACTTTATAAACTAATGTACCCTCATCTCCAGCTGTTGTAGTAACAGTATCTACACCATCTGCAGTAATTGATCCATCAAGTTCAATGAAGTCAAATTCAAATTGTCCTAATTCTACATCGTTACCATCTTTTGAACCATTAGCATTTTTGTCAAGATATACTACGTTTGAAGAATCAATACGTACAGGTTGAGAAGATGTTGGCGCTACTGTAACACCACGTAAAATGTCATCGTTACCAGACTTAGTTACTTGGAATACATCTTCATAAGTGTATGTTTTTGCATAGTTAACTGCTGGGTTCGATTTCCATTGAACTGCAGAAATACGAGTTGGCTCATTAACAACAGTAACTTTTTGAGTATAAGTTTTACCGTTATATGTTACTGTTACTGATGCTGCACCTGTTTTAGAAGCTGTATTAATAGTAACCCCATCAGTAGTTGGAGTAGCTGTTATAACATCAGCAGTTTGAACTTCAGTAACTGTTACACCTGAGCTAGTTAGATTGATTGGAGCTAATGCAACACCTTGAGCAGTATATGGTACTAATTTAAGAGCAAGTAAATTATCATCTTGATCTGCTATGTTTAAAGTGTAGTCATCTGATTCAGTATTTGCTCCGTCAATTTCCAACTTGTAAGTGCTAGCAGTTGCATTATCAGAAACTTGAGCGCGGAATGAATTGCTATTTAATCTATAAGTATTACCAGAAGTTGAATCTGTGTAAGTAAATGTGATAAATGCTGATCCTTTTGTTTTAGGAGTTAATGCTAATTCTCCGACAAAATTATTGTTTGCATCAGCAATAGTTGCAACATCAACTGCAGCAGTATTTGAAGAAACTACAGAAAGATTAGCATCCGTTGGATCCATTAACTCACCAAATCCGTCAAGTAATTTTACATAAACAGTATTATTATTGCTAGTGTTTCCTGCTGCATCAATAGCAATATTCTTAGAAGAAATAGCTGTAGCAGCTGCAGAGTTTGCTCCAACTACCTGTACAGAATTAACTTCACGAATACCATTTTCAACTTTATATGTGTAAGTTTGTACTGTCTTACCATAAGTAACTGTGATAGTTGCAGTACCTGGAGTTACTGCTTTTAGAACTGGGTTAGTACTAGTATTATCTACTGCAATAACAGCTGGGTTAGAAGAAGTTGCTGAGAATCCAGCAGTAGCCCATTCAGAATTATTATCAGCTTTTACTTTAATACGATGGATAGTTGCACCTTCTCCTACAACTAATGTATCTTTTGTCATCGCATGTGCATTTGAACCTAAACGTACATCTTTAGCTTCAATCACTTCAGTTGCTAAGTCTAAGTTTTTGATTACTACTGGAGTTAATCCTGTTGAAACTACGTCTGAACCTTTTGAAATAGTAGCTGCAACATAAATTGTCTTACCAGAAGTTGGGATTGGAAGAGTTGCATCTGTAGCAATATCATCGCTCAAGAGACCTAAGTTAGTATTATCAAAGAAACCTGCATTAACTGCAGTTTGACCCGCTTTATCTGTAAATGCTTCAAATCTCACATCATAACCTGCCGCCATTAAATCAGATCCAGTTACTTCTAAACCATCTACTTCTAATTTCACATATTGATTTGAAGTATTGTCATCATAAGTAGCTGATTTGATTGCAGCTTTTACAAATTCAATTTTAAATGTGAATTTAAATTCCTTCTCATCAAAAGTAATTACTACTTCTTCACCATCAACTAATTGAGCATTTAGCACAACTGTAGCTGATTTTCCATCTTCAGAAGGTGTAATAGAAACTACTGAGTTATTAGACACTTTTAAGTCTTCAGGTTTAATTCCTGCAAAACCAGAACCTTTTAAGCTTAAAGTAGTACTGTTAATAGCAGTAACAGATGTAATTTGTGAACCAGGTGCTACTGTTTTAATTGTTTTATTTAAGAAAGAAGCAAATTGACCACGAGTTACATCACCTTTTGGGTTGAATGCAGGTGCTGCTGGGTTAGTAATGTTGAAGAAGTCTAATACATCGATGTATGGACGAGCTTCTGCTTTAGCAGCATTTAAGTCTGTTACATCTTTCTTGAATTCTTGATTAGATACATAGTCAACTAAATCTGTTTTGTTGATTGTGTCAAAAGCACGTACAAGTACAAGTGCCATATTTTCACGAGTAATATTAGTTGAAGGATCTAATTTTCCGTTAGAACCGTTGAATACTCCATTATCTTTTACTAATGCAGAGTATTTTAATAACTCTTCATCTTTTGTAGTTAATGAGATATCTTCAAAGCGTTGTTTTGTAGCGTAGTCAGCTGGAACTTCATAGCCTAATGATACTAGCCATTTCCCCATCATTTTTACTACTTGGCCTCTTGTAATAGATTGGTTAGGTCCGAAAGAACCATCCTCATATCCATTAATGATTCCTGCTGCAGAAAGGGCATCGATGTGCTCCTTGTGAGAGTTGTTGTCTGCTACATCCTTAAATGTTGCAGCTAATGCTGATGGTACTACTGCTGTAGCTACTAATGAAGCTGTAGCTGCACCAGCTAAAAATTTACGGTATTTCGTTGGTTGGTTAGCCATTGGATAATTTCCTCCTCTAGGTAAATATAATTTGATAATCTCCTAATCACGGCAAAATGACCATAGATTATCAACTACACAGTAAAGTATAAGATGAGAATATAATTCTGTCAATTACTTTTTTGGTAATAGATTCATATTATAACCAAATGCTGAGTAATTTTCTAAAACAATTTACTTCATTATAGGAAAATACACTAAATAATTGAGCCTTTTGATTCCCATCCTTTTCCCCACCTATTATTAGTACGTATAGAAAGATAGTTTGTTTCAAGACTTTTTAAAATTCTTTTAAAAATATGGTATAATTACTCACTGTGGAATTAAAAAACAAAGGAGATAAACGAATGGCAAGCTTCTGGCAACGACTTTTTCCGTCTACAGACGAGAAAATTCTTAAAATATATAAAGATGAATTAGTCAAAATAGATACATTTGGTCAAGAACTTAAAGGGTTATCAGATGGTCAATTGGCAGACAAGACAAACCATTTTAAAGAACGAATTCAACATGGAGAATCGATTGAGAGTATCCGTCCAGAGGCATTCGCAGTAATCAGAGAAGCGGCTGATCGGGTTTTAGGTATGCGCCATTTTGATGTCCAATTAATAGGAGGAATGGTCCTTTCGGAAGGGAACATCGCAGAGATGCCTACAGGGGAAGGGAAAACATTAGTAGCTTCCCTCCCTGCCTACTTACGGGCATTAGAGGGCAAGGGAGTACATGTTATAACCGTCAATGAATACCTGGCGAAAAGAGACCGAGAATTAATAGGTCCAATTCATGAATTTTTAGGGCTTACAGTTGGCCTCAACCTTCCTATGATGGACATTTCGATTAAGAAGGCTGCATATGAAGCGGATATCACCTACGGAATTGGGTCTGAATTTGGCTTCGATTATTTACGTGACAATATGGCTTATGATGCATCTTTTAGGGTACAAAAACCATTTCATTTTGCACTAGTGGACGAAGTTGACAGTGTACTGGTGGACGAAGCAAAAACCCCACTTATTATCGCTGGCAAAACAGACGTTCATGAACAGTTGAGTACACTTTCTGCAAAGCTTGTAAAATCCTTTAAAGAGGACACTCACTTTATTTTTGATTTAGAAACAAAAACGGTTAACTATACAGAAGAAGGCATAGAACAAATTGAACGCTTCTTTTCATTAGATAATTTGTATGACCTCCAGCATCAAACACTCTACCATTATATGATTCAAGCATTGCGCGCTAGAACTATGTTTAAGCGAGATGTCGATTATATTATTAAAGATGGGAAAGTTCTCTTAGTAGATATGTTTACCGGGCGTCCAATGGAAGGCCGTTCGCTTTCAAACGGCCTGCACCAAGCGATTGAAGCAAAGGAAGGTCTAGTTATTACAGAGGAAAATAAGACACAGGCTTCAATCACCGTCCAAAACTATTTTAGAATGTACCCAATACTTGCAGGAATGACTGGAACGGCCAAAACGGAAGAAAAGGAATTCCAAGAATTATACGGAATGCAGGTTACTCAGGTCCCAACGAACAGGCCAATTATAAGAGAGGATCTGCCGAACCGTATCTACCTGACTATAGCAGACAAATACAAGGCAGTTGCTGAAAAAACACTCGAGCTGCATAAAAAGGGACAGCCTATTTTAATAGGGACAACTTCTATTATACAGTCAGAGGAAGTATCGAAGTTTTTACAGTCCCTTGATATCCCACATGAAGTGTTAAATGCCAAAAGTATAGAACAAGAGATAACACTTATTTCTCTTGCCGGACAAAAGGGTGCAGTTACGGTAGCTACTAATATGGCTGGGCGAGGAACAGATATTACTTTAGGAGAAGGTGTGACTGAGCTAGGCGGATTGTATGTTATCGGGACAGAGCTGCACGAATCTCGCCGTATCGATAACCAGCTAAAAGGAAGATCTGGTCGTCAAGGGGATCCTGGAACTTCAGAATTTTTTATTTCTTTAGAGGATGAAATGTTCAAACGCTATGCTGGGGAAGAACTAGGAAAGCTACTTCAGCAAGTGAAACCAGGAACTGACGGCTTATTGACAGATAAAAAAGTTGAAGAATTTGTTTCGAGGACACAGAGAATCTGTGAAGGTGCAAACTATAGCATCCGGGAATATAACTTGAAGCTAGATAACGTGTTGGATGTGCAACGGAAAACTATCTATGATATACGGGATCAATTACTCTTTGGTAATGATATCGAGGAAACTTTTATTACATTTATCCATGAATATCCAGGACATGAGATTGACTTTTTCTTTGAAGAAGAAGGCGAAAAAACCGATGCAGCTATCCAAAGACTTCGTAATGAATTTTTAGAGCTGTTACCAGGGATCTCTTTACCAGAATGGGACAACCGTACTGCTCCTGACCTCATGAAAAAACATGTTAGCTCAGCAGTCAACGAATACAAGGTCACTGTATTAGATATTTTAAGTAGAGCTTCAGAAAAAGAAATGCTTAGGCTCTATTTAATAGGAACAGTCGATCAGAATTGGCTCAGTCACATGGATGCAATGGAAAAATTAAAAGAAGGCATTGGGATGCGTAGCTACTCCCAGGAAGATCCAATGAGACAATACGAGCGAGAAGGACTTATCTTATTCACTCGCATGATACATGGCATCGGAAAAGGTGTTGCAACGGAAATTGCGAAACTTGTGAAGGATCCACCGAATCTTATTAATGAAGGAGAGAGAGCAGAATGATTCCATTTTTTAAACGCTCTAGTGAGAAGAAACAGAAAGAAACAGCTGTTTCTCCTCAAGATCTTTTAGAAGAAATAGCTGCTACTACAGATGAATTAGTAACCACTAAGCTCTATTTTTATGGTGGCAAGCCCGAAAAAATTGAAGATCAGTACTATTTCCAATTCCTACTAAACGAATTAGAACCGTTGAAGAGAAATCAACTTTCTATTTATCCTATAGAGCTTAAAATAGATAAAAATAAAGTATACGCACAGTTTTTCTTACGACAAAGCTTGGAGAGAAATATCACATTGGGAAATACTCCTCTTCTTTTATTCGGAGACAATAATAAGCTACTCGGTAGAATTGAGGTAGATTTTAGCAAGCTTGGAGAAATCCCTGCCGAAAGTGCTATGCCATGGATTGTAGAATTTTCGGAAGAGGACCTTTTCGTACCTTTAGAAGAAATTACAGCAGAGATATGGACACTTGCATTTGAACAAAGAATTCCTCATCGTTTGGATTTAGATATTACCTGGGAATCAGCCTTAGCCAAAGGAGGTAAGGAAGAGTTAGAAAGGGTAGTAGAAAAGTTAACACCCCCTAAGAAGAATGAAGTTAAATTTATTGGATTACAGGCTAGGGTTCAACCAGATGGTAGCCTTGCAACAACGATTCTTATTAGAAGTGGTCTCGAAAAAGATATAGAGCTAGAACAAGTCCCAATAGAAATTCTAGATGCTTCGAGAGAAGTGGTAGCAAAAGGGGCTTTCCAATTGCCACCACTAATTATCAAAGCGAACACGAGCAAGCCATGGACCTTTCATTTCCCGAAGGATACGGTATTAAAAGAACAGCCAGACTTTAGCAATTGGGTCGTAAAAGTCATCCAAGAATAAAAATAAACACAAAAAAGCCTAAGTAGAAAACTACTTAGGCTTTTTTGCGTGGGCAACCAACCGACTTTTTTAAAGATTTATATATTGAGGAAATGATCCTTACACTTACTTATCCTAACACCTTTTCAAATATTCTTCAAGAGCAAAAGAGTCCATCAATAGTAATTTTTAGAAATTTTTTTATTGTTTCTTTTTTAGTGTTTCTAATAAGAACTTCGGCAAGGCCATCTGTCTCTTTATTCGAGAAGGTTCTACCGCTAAACGATACAGCCATTCTGTGCCAGTTTTGAGGAAGAGCTTTGGTGCACGCTTGATGTTACCAGCTAGTACATCGAAAGATCCGCCAACTCCCTGGTATAGGGATGGGTATAGCTTGTCCCTGTTTGCCTCAATCCATAGCTCCTGCTTTGGCGAACCCATTGCGACAAATAGAATTTCTGGTTTGGCTTCGTTGATTTTGGCAAGGACCTTTTCGTTATCCTTTTCGTAGCCATCCTGTATCCCAGCAACAATTAAGGAAGGATACGTGAATTTCAGCGCTTCTGCTGCCTTTTCTGCTACCCCTGGCTTTGCACCATATAGGAATATCGACTTTTGTGTTTTTGCAGCTTCGCGTACGATGCGGTCCATCATATCGATACCGGTAACACGGGATTTAATGTTTCCCTTATTAAGCTTAGAGGCAAGGATGACTCCTATCCCGTCTGGAATTTGAAATTCCGCACGGTTTAGGAGCGCCTTTAACTCAGGATCCTCTTTTGCCTTCATCAGCTTTTCAGGGTTTATTGCCACGACAAGCGTTTTTTTCTTCTCTTCAATGCGTTGGAATAAGATTTTAATCAATTCATCATAGTTTTCGGTGTTAACGTCCACACCTAGGATTGTTTCTTTCATTGGTTAATTTGCTCCATTACATTACGGTTTTTCGCATCACCAAGTGTATAGAATGCAAATCCTTGTTGTTCCCATACGTCACGTTGCAGGCAGTTCTTCGTATCTAAAACGATTGGCGTTGCTAGGTCCGATTTGAATGCTGATGGATCTAGTTCCTTGAATTCGTTATGATCTGTTAATACTAGAATCATGTCTGCTCCAGCAGTTGCTTCGTTCAACAGCTGAGTTTGCGTCGCATGGCCATTGACCTTGATATGTGGGTCATAAGAAACCACATCAAAGCCAAGCTCTTGAAGCTCATGGATTACCTCTGTTGATGGACTTTCGCGCATATCGTCTACGTTTCCTTTGAAAGCAAGACCAAATACCGCTACTTTCCCTGTTGTTTTATTTGCTTGAGAAAGTATTTGTTGTACTTTACGAGCAGTATATGCTGGCATTCCATCGTTTGTACGACGAGCAAGCTCGATGATTTGTGCCTCTGGGCTAAGTTCAACTAGGAACCATGGGTCAACTGCGATACAGTGTCCGCCTACTCCTGGTCCTGGATAGTGAATATTTACACGTGGGTGGAAGTTCGCAAACTTAATAGCCTCCCAAATGTTTACGTCAATTGTCTCAGCAATTTTCGCTAGCTCGTTTGCAAACGCAATGTTTACGTCACGATACGTATTTTCCATTACTTTTACAAGCTCTGCTGTTGTAGCGTCTGTTAAGTGAATTGTTCCTTTTACAAACACTTCGTAAAGCTCTTTCGTCATGATAGAGGACTGTTCGTTGATTCCACCAACAATACGATCATTGTTAATAAGCTCTTCGAAGATACGTCCAGGAATTACACGCTCTGGTGAATGAGATACGAATAGCTCTGTACCGATTTTTAAGCCTGTTTTAATTAGCTCAGGCAGCATGATATTTTCCACTGTTTTTGGTGGTACAGTAGATTCTAATACGACTAAGTTTCCTTCTTTTACGTAAGGAACGATAGATGCTGTTGCTTGGCGAACATACTCAAGGTTCGCTGTTTTGTCAGGATTAATCGGTGATGGTACTGCGATAATAAATACATCTGCCTCTACTGGTTGAGTAGATACAGTTAATAAGCCTTCATCTACCGCTTTTTCCAAGCGCTCTTGAAGACCGTTTTCCTCTATATGAAGCTGTTTATTTTGAATCATTCGTACTGCTTTTTCATTAATGTCAACTCCGTGTACACGGACACCATGGTTGGCAAAAGTAACGGCTGTTGGAAGTCCGATGTAACCTAGACCAACCACACAAATTGTTTTTTGCATAATAAGGTACTTCCCTTCTTTTTTTACCTTGCAGTATTATAGCATATTTTGTTTGGAAGGGCGATAGGGAACTCATGAGTTTGGGGATAATTGGGACGTTGGTTTTGGCAGAACTGTTCATTATCGTGTTTTTTGGTCTATGTTTATTCATTTTACTTACATAAAACATGGTTGATTCTGGCAAGAAAAACAGGCACAATAGAGAGTATACATAGTTTTCTTAAAATTTGTTTAATGACTGTTTATCCAAAGGGGTGTGTGGGAATGGAATTTCCGAAAGAGGAAGTAGGTAAAAGAATTCGGCATTTAAGGAAGCAAATGGCTTTAACATCCGACGAGCTTGCCAAGCTTGCTGGCATCAGTCAAAGTATGATCTCTCAAATCGAACGTGGTCAGGTTTCCCCTTCTCTCGAAACACTTTGGAGGCTGAGCCACTGTCTCAAGGTCCCCGTTTTCTCATTCTTTGAAGCGGAGGCATCCAGCACGGTAACCATCAACCGCGCAAGCGAAACCAAGCTCCTCAAACGCGTGCGACCTAACGTAAGCTACCAGCTGCTCTCCCCAACCTCCGGCAAACAGATGAGCTTCTTCAAGATGATTGTCGCACCTGGCGAAGAGACAGACTCCCCGCTTATGTATCACTCCGGCGAGGAATGCGGCTACATGTTAGTCGGCGACTTAGAGGTCGAGATTGATGGGGATGTGTACGAGCTACACGAAGGTGATAGCATTTATTTTGACAGCTCTTACCCTCATCGCTTTGTGAATAAGGGTGAAGTGGATGCTGTTGCAGTTTGGGCAATGACACATAGTTTTTAGTGGTCCTCTCGGTGGAGAGGGCTTTTTTTGTAGGTTGCATTTCGGAAGGTGCCTTGTTTTTCTAGATGGAGACTCTTCATTATCCGATAAGCTTGATGCTTAGTTTGTAAGCATAGATACACTCTACAATCTTGATTCGTTAAGGTTGCTTTAAAAATTAGGAAATACTCACGGATTGCACGAATATGTGCCTTTTTATCAATTGCTTGGCAATTGGTACAAAGCCAATTACGAGTTATTTTTTTCATACCAATGTGACTACATTTATCACATATAGCTCCTTTGCGAAGGTGAGTAGATGGAATAGAAAAATGATTGGAAAGTGGAAATGGATGAAAAGGTCTGTTTTCATTACGGATTACTCTTTGTAATCTAGTTAGCTGGTCCGCGGAGATAGTTGGGATGTGGATTTGATCTCGAAGGTATTGCCTTATTTCATTTTTAAACAGCAGCTTAGTTTCCATCGGTGGAACTGTAACATGACTACTGGCAAAAGGAATAATCAATGCTCCTGTGACAGGAAGATTTATCTGATGCTTTTTGAAAAAAATGTTAGTTGGTGAATTGCTTCTTTCAGTTGAATTTCTGGACTTTCAAAAGTAGTTTTTTCTCCATTCGGCAATGTACGGACCATTTGGTAAGGACTCGACTGAAACTCAATATCCCCCTTTATATTTTTAACTTCGAAGATAATTGCTCTACTGGGAGTAATGATTAACACATCTATTTGGAAAAGGTTATCGCCAACTAAGGTTAGGTCATGAAAAATATAAAAGTTGTACGGAAGCACCACTTTTTTCAGCGCTGTCATGGTAACCTCTTCTCCATAGCTACCAGCTAGAGTTCTATTTAGTTCTTCAAATATGGATTGAAATTTAGGATGGTTTCTCGGAAGGCGTTTAAGAAGGGCTTGAAGAGCCTCAAGATAGAGGGATTGGGTGTAAGGTTTTATTATCATATACAAATAATACCATATGATAATTAACTATGCTTACTTTTTTCGTATTATTATTGGAGCTTTCTCTTAGTAGGTCAGTGGACACTGCCACTGTTCTAGGATCCACTGCCGAAGGAGGCGTGCTTTGGCAATGGGCCACTTTTTGCTGGGCAAAAAGTGGAGATTCTCATTTCCTCCTGCGTAGGTAGTGGCTGTTCGGAGGAATAGTCGCTTTCACATCCGGTTTAGTCACGTTCAGCCGATAGTTAGTCGCTCTCCCTTTCCATTTAGTCACGTTCGAAGGGGATTTAGTCACGTTCACCACTCGATTAGTCACTTATCGGAAATTTGCTGGAAATTCTCTATCTATGTAGGTCAGTGGACACTGCCACTGTTCTAGGATCCACTGCCGAAGGAGGCGTGCTTTGGCAATGGGCCACTTTTTGCTGGGCAAAAAGTGGAGATTCTCATTTCCTCCTGCGTAGGTAGTGGCTGTTCGGAGGAATAGTCGCTTTCACATCCGGTTTAGTCACGTTCAGCCGATAGTTAGTCGCTCTCCCTTTCCATTTAGTCACGTACGAAGGTCGTTTAGTCGCGTTCACCATTCGTTTAGTCACTTATCGGAAATTTACTGGAAATTTTCTATCTATGTAGGTCAGTGGACACCGCCACTGTTCTAGGATCTACTGGCGAAGGAAGCGAACTTTGGCAATGGGCCACTTTTTGCTGCGCAAAAAGTGGAGATTCTCATGTCCTCCTGCTTAGGTAGTGGTGGCTTTGGAGGAATAGTCGCTTTCACATCCGGTTTAGTCACGTTCAGCCGAGAGTTAGTCGCTCTCCCTTTCCATTTAGTCACGTTCGAAGGGCGTTTAGTCGCGTTCACCATTCGTTTAGTCACTTATCGGAAATTTACTGGAAATTTTCTATCTATGTGGGGCACTGGACACTGCCACTGTTCTAGGATTCACTGCCGAAGGAGGCGTGCTTTGGCAATGGGCCACTTTTTGCTGAGCAAAAAGTGGAGATTCTCATGTCCTCCTGTGTAGATAGTGCTTGCTTTGAAGGAATAGTCGCCTTCACAGTCGGTTTAGTCACGTTCATCCAATAGTTAGTCGCTCTCCCCTTCTATTTAGTCACGTTCGAAGGTGATTTAGTCACGTACGAAGGTCGTTTAGTCGCGTTCGACACTCATTTAGTCACTTATCGGAAATTTGCTGGAAATTAACCGCCTCCAACAACACAAAAACCACCCAACCGGGTGGTTTTTGTTATCCCTATGAATAGCGGTTCGCGGACCTGCTTTAATTCAAGTGGGCTTATCTATGTGGGTCAGTAGACACTGCCACTGTTCTAGCATCCACTACCGAAGGAGGCCAGCTTTGGCAATGGACCACTTTTTGCCGGGCAAAAAGTGGAGATTCTAGTGTCTTCCTTCGTTTAGTTATGAGCACTCTATCGATCCTAGATGGACACCACTGCATTGAACACGTCCGCTAGGATAGCGGCGGCTTGGTCGATTTCTTCCTTGGACACCGTTAGCGGTGGTAGGACGCGGATGACGTTTGGGCCGGCTGCTACTAGGAGCAGGCCTGCTTTTTCAGCAGCGGTGATGTATGGTGCTGCCTCGCCATCACAGACGATGCCGATCATGAGTCCTAGGCCGACTATTTGGTTATTCGGAAGTGTTTCCTTTAGTTTACCCATAAAGTAGGTGGATGTTTCATTAACATTCGCTAAAAATTCATCTTGGAAGACGTGGTCGACAACGGTTGTTGCTACAGCGACTGCTAGTGGGTTGCCGCCGAAGGTCGTGCCGTGAACCCCTGGTCCGAAGGTTGGGCCTACTGCAGCAGTACCGAGCAGGGCACCGATTGGGAAGCCTCCCCCTAGCCCCTTCGCCAAAGACATGATGTCTGGCTTCAAGCCGACTTGCTCGTGGGCATAGCGGGTACCAGTTCTGCCGATCCCAGTTTGGACTTCGTCGATGATTAGGAGGATACCCTTTTCTTCGCAGATTTCGTTGATTGTCGCTACGAATTCAGGAGTTACCTTGTTAACGCCGCCTTCTCCTTGGATGACCTCTAGCATGATGGCGCAGACTTCGTCGTCGATCACTGCTTTTAATTTTTCTACATCGTTAAATGGCACGGTACGGAAGGTTTCGAGTAATGGTCCGAAGCCGTTTCGTACTTTCTCCTGACCAGTTGCGGACATGGCACCGAAAGTCCGGCCATGGAACGATTTTTCGAAGGTGATGATTACGTGCTTGCCTGTGTGCTTGCGTGCAAGCTTGATAGCGGCCTCATTCGCCTCTGTTCCACTGTTGCAGAAAAAGGCATGCGCAAAGTGAGTTCCTTCTATTAATTTGGCAGCCAGTTTTTCTTGACCTGGGTTTTCGAATAAATTCGATGTGTGCCATAGCTTCTGACTTTGTTGCTGAATGGTTTCCACTAGTGCAGGGTGTGCATGGCCTAGGCTTAGCACAGCGATACCACTGGTGAAATCCAGGTATTCCTTTCCGTTAACGTCTGTTAGGATTGTTCCTTTTCCTTTTACGGGCTGTACCTGTCGACGAGCGTAATTGGGAAATAAAGCACTCATGCATAAACCTCCTGTTTAAGTATGGTTGTTCCTTGGAGCTGTTCATCAACAATTTGAACGGACGGAATTCCTGCCTCCAAACAGTCTAGAGCTGCTGTCACCTTTGGAATCATGCCTCCATAGATATCTCCTGAAGTAATCCAGCCACGAATCGCATCTGCCAGGATGACCCGCTGCACATCCCCTGCTATTTTAATGCCAGGAGTATCTGTCACTAGGTAAAGGCTGTCTGCTCCTACTGCCAATGCAACGGCGCTCGCCACCGTATCCGCATTTATATTGAGCGGCGTACCATCCTCCGTACAGCTTATGCAGGAAATGACAGGCGTAATGCCATTGACAAGTAGGGTATCTAGAATTCCAGTGTTCACTTGTTTTATTTCTCCAACATATCCATATAATCCTTTATCTAGGAAGTCGCACGTTAATAAATTTGCATCATAGCCGCTGAGTCCAATGGCTGCGATATTATGTTTACACAGCTGGTTCACTAGGAAGGGATTTACCTTACCGACCAGCGTGCTTTGGACGATATGCACTGCCTCTTCAGAGGTCACCCGGAAACCATTGATCGTAGTAGAAGTGACCTGATTGTCCGAGAGCGCCTGGTTGATTGCCGGGCCACCGCCATGGACGATGATGATTTCATTGCCATCTGCGATTAGTTGCTTGAAGATGGAGAAGAATCCCTCCTGCAAGCCTTCAAGCATACTGCCGCCTAGCTTGATCACGATTCGCTTAGGAACG
Source organism: Psychrobacillus sp. Z16_25 (assembly GCF_056856695.1). Classification (NCBI taxonomy): domain Bacteria; kingdom Bacillati; phylum Bacillota; class Bacilli; order Caryophanales; family Bacillaceae; genus Psychrobacillus; species Psychrobacillus sp. Z16_25. Next base: position 73,077 of record NZ_JBXEOV010000004.1, read on the forward strand.
ATAGGTTGCATTGATTTGGACATAGTCATAAGTCAAATCACACCCCCATGCTGTTCCTTGTCCGTTGCCTTGATTTAATTCCACCAAAAATTTAATGTCTGCTTGCTTTAAATACAGATGGGCTTCCTCCTCCGAGAAAGACACTGGTCCCCCATCGCTCACAACTTGGATATGGCCAATCCAGATGTTGATGCCATATGGGTCGATGGTTGCCCCACTGTAGCCGATTGCTGCAATAATGCGTCCCCAGTTTGCATCGCTTCCGAAGACTGCCGTTTTCACAAGTGGTGACCCCACAACCGTTTTGGCAATTTTACGTGCTTCCTCGTCACTCACTGCGCCCTTTACTTCTACCTCAATCAGCTTCGTTGCTCCTTCGCCGTCCTTTGCAATCATTTTCGCAAGGTCGAGGGATACCATATGAAGGGTTTCGATAAAGTTGGACCAATCTGGGTGGGCAGGTGTTAACGGGCTGTTACCTGCCAATCCATTTGCCATGACAAGCACCATATCGTTGGTAGAAGAATCGCCATCGACCGTAATCGCATTAAAGGTGACGTCCGTGATAGATTTTAAAGCCGCTTGCAGGTAATCAGATTCGATATTTGCATCGGTAGTAATGAATGCAAACATCGTCGCCATATTCGGCTCAATCATACCGGAGCCCTTCGCTGTACCGGCAATGATGACTTCCTTCCCATCTATCATTGTTTTATAGCTGGTGTCCTTGGTCACCGTATCGGTTGTCATGATGGCTTGAGAGAAATTAATCGCCCCTTCAAGCTCATCAGTAGGCTCAAGCTTTTGGATTCCTGCAAGCAGTGGCTCCATTTTCAGCATTTGACCTATGACGCCAGTGGATCCCACGCCAACTAACTCTGGAGCAATTCCTAGCTTTTCTGCCGTTTTTTCTTGCATTGTATAGGCATCAAGAATTCCTTGTTTTCCTGTGCAAGCATTCGCAATGCCAGAGCATACGACCAATGCTTGCATTTTCTTTGTGGAGTAAACGACTTCCTTCGTGACTACGAGCGGCGCACCAATGATGGCATTGGTAGAAAATACTCCTGCAACGCTTGCTGGCACCTCACTAGTCAGTAGCGCCAGGTCCTTCTTCTTATGCTTTAACCCGCAGTGGATCCCGGTTGCCTTAAAGCCTTTTGGCGATGCGATATTCTTATAAGTGATACGTTTTTTGGTCATCGTAGCAGCAATCATTTGTAAACCTCCTTTTTAAATGAATAATGGGACAAGTGATAGGCCAGTCTTCTGGTCCAGGCCAAATTGGACGTTCATATTCTGGATTGCCTGACCGGCAGCCCCTTTTACTAGATTGTCAATGACAGAGACGACGGTTGCCCTGTTCGTGCGGGTATCTACTTTCACATGAATATCACAGTAGTTCGAGCCGTAGACCTGGTTCGTGCCAAATTTATTTGTATCTTTCACGATTCGAACAAACGGATGATTTGCATAGGCTTCCTCTAGCGCACCGACTAGCTGCTTTTCTGTTACTCCTTCTTGAACGGGGGCATAGCTGGTCGCTAGAATGCCTCTCGTCATTGGAACGAGATGGGTTGTAAACGTGATAGGCGCTGTTGCCCCTGCAAACATTTCCATCGCTTGCTCTATTTCTGGGATATGCTGATGCTCATGGAGCTTATAGATTGCTATATTTTCATTCGTCTCGCTGAAATGCGTCATGGCGGTCGGTTTATTGCCAGCCCCGGAAATGCCACTTTTGGCATCGATGAACAGCAAGGACGGATCGATTAGTTTTTCTTTTATTAGTGGTAAAACGGATAATAGAACTGCCGTTGGATAGCAGCCTGGGTTAGCAATAAGCGGCGCTTCTGCTATTTGACGCTCATTCCATTCGGTTAGCCCGTAGACGCTTTTCTCCACCGCATCTAAGGGGGCAGGCTCCTTTTTATACCACTGCTGATAGGACTCTAGGTTTTTTAAGCGGAAATCTCCGGATAGGTCGATAAGCTTTGGACCTTTTCCAATAAAAGCGGGTAAAAGCTCAGAGGTTACACCGGAGGGAGTACTTGTAAAAATGCAATCATATTCTAGTATTCTATTAGGCTCTATCTCTAGTAATGGCTCATCGTAAATATTCATAAATGATGTATATTTATCCGAAAAGTGCATACCAGCCTCTGAAGACGAAAATAAATCAATAGCACCCACTTCTGGATGGTTATGTAATAGTCTAATTAGTTCAAGCCCTCCGTAACCGGTAGCTCCTATAATGCCCACTTTCATTTTTCCACCTCTTTCCTGATAATAAAAATAGTATAATACTGCATAATTATAAAGTCAAACGTATTTTTATTTGTTTTAGTAATTTTTTTATATGAAACGCGGAGAGGGGAAAGGAAAAAGCGGTTGGGACGAAACTTCTGGACAATTAGCTCGGGGTAGCGTCAGCGAAGAACGTAAAAGAGAAGAAGCACTTATAATTCTCATAAGCGCCTCTTCTCTTCTCACGGTATTGTTATTCCTTATTATGATGTTTTCCATCATGCTTGCCTTTCGGCTGGTGGTCTTTCTTATTTTTACCTTTGTCTTGCTCTTTGTTTTTATGGGGATTTTTTTCTTGCTTCTTCTCGTGTTGCTTGGCCGGTTTTTCTTTCTTCTTCTCTTTGTTTTGGGAAGGAGAATGTTGCTGTTTCTTCTCAGCTGCCGGTTTCTTTTCTTGCTTTACTTTATCTACAGAAGGAGCGTCCTGCTTCTTATTTTGCTGGGTAGATTTCTGCTTTTTATACTGCTGGATAGATTTTTGCTTTTCATTCGCCTTAGAACGTTCTTCCTTCGTGCTCTTTTCAAGCTGCACTGGTTTTTCCGAATTTTTTTGCTGAACTTCATTTACCGCCTTTTCAATTGTCTGCTTAAGCTCTTCCTTTTCCTCTTTTTCATAGATGGTCGTTATGACCACTTCTTCCTTCGGACTAATTTCTTTCACTGCCTGAGTCAGAACAACGGCAATAGGGAGTCCGATCCAATCAGCTCCTATTTCTGTCGATGCCTCATCTAACGACCTTAGGGTAATAACGTTTCCTTCTTCATCTACACCGAGCTCAATGGAGTCTACACCCTCCAATTGAACATACGCATAGGCTTTCTCTGACTCAGGAATCATCGATGCGACAAAAACGACTAGAAGCACTGCTGCTACGAGAACTGGGGCAAGAAACGAAGGCTTCCATTTTTTCCGAGGATTCATTTGCGGCTGAAGCAGATAAAACTCCACCTCTTCACCGATGGAAGGATTCTCTACCACCGGTGTACCGCGCAAAAATTCACCATCGGTTGTCAGAAAAACGAAATGAGTCTCCTGTTTCTCGCAGACAATGCCTCTATACTTGCGCATCATATGATTTCTCCTTTCACATAGTCCTTTATATAAACAAAATCACTTTTTAGCAGGAGGATGACTGCTATCATATACTTTCGATGTCTCTCCAAGGTTTTTCTCGAAACCCCTACAAGTGACTCGATATCTTTTAATGGCAGCTTCTTTTTGGCAATAAAAGAAGCATAAAGCTCCTCTGATTCGGAAATAATTTGTGCAATTTGAAAGGCAGTTCTTCTACTGTCTGCGTGCTTTGGCGCAGAGGAAGTCAGTTCCTCAAAGGAGAGCTTGTACTCAGCCAAAAGCTCCTTATATTTAAGAAGCTCCTCTCTCCTGCTTGCAGCTTGCTCCTCCTCAGCGTGGCGATGAAGCGAACGCTCCTCTAGTATTTGGTTTTCAAATTCTACTAACTGCTTTTTCCGTGTAGATTCCTTTCGCAAGAAATCTAGTAATCTTCTCTTTATGACCAAATGTGCAAAGGTTTCTAAAGAGGCGTTTTTTTCTTCGTTATATGCAATCAAAGCCTCATGAAAGCCCTGCAACGAAATACTGAATTCCTCATCTTGCTCATTAATCTGTCTTTTGCAAATATAGGAAGCTGTTTTTTTAATAAAAGGGGTATACTCAAATAGAAGGTCATTTACTGCCTCCTTTTGATCCTTTGCCCTAACATTGAGCCTAGTGGTATTTGGTTTTGATTTAAATAGGCCCTGTATTATGGACAAAAGCATACATACCCTCCGTTCTCATTCAAGCCTTCTTCTGATTGTAATCGGCTTTATTGAAAATGAAAAGCGGTTCTATCATTTATTGTGATTCGGATGATCCTCATGCTTCTTCCCTTTTTTATGTTCATGGGAATGCTTTGCACGATCAGCCTTTTTTTCTTCCTTTTCTTTTGCTTTTAAGGCTTTTCTTTCAAGCTTTTGTTGTTCCTTTAAAGCCTTCTTCTCTTCCTTTTTTTCGTGCTTATCGGCATGTTTATGTGCCTTTTTCTCTTTTTGCTCTTTCTTTTCTGGTTTAGGCTCTACTGGCTCGACCGGTTTGACAATCGGCTCCTTCTTAGCAGGGACCTCTGCCTTTATTTCCTTTTTCGATGTTTTTTTGAACGATGCTATTGTGTCCTTGATTGATAGCTTAATAGATGCTTTTGCCTCCTCAGTAGGGGCGTTCTCATAAGCTTTCACTAACGCAATGATACTGTTCAAGAAAACTACCGTCTCTGCCTTGCTGTCCTTATTATCTACATAGGCCTCATACTCACTGATTTGACGATCGATCGCTTTTTTTAGTGCAGACTTTGCTTCCGCATCCCCTGCTTGCTCATATGCATGAAGCAGACCAATCAGCTTTTTGCTCATATAGCTTGGCGAGAAGTCCTTTTCGACCTTACTTTCGTCTACCGATTTTTTCTCAGTTACCTTCGTAATGCTAACCGTATCAAATTCATCCGCAGCCCAAGCATAGCTTGCTCCTGATACGGTAAGCGTTACCGCCAATAATGCCGCTCCCGTCTTCTTCCATTTCCTTTGCAATCACATCACCTCTTCCAATCATGTACCCTTTTGGGCCCTTCACTTAGTTATTCGAATGGTATCTGTAATTTGTGGGGGTTGGAAATAAAAAAAGGGGCGGTCTGAAAAGTTATTTTGAGACCGCCCCTTTGCGACGAGGATGGTGGCATTTTAATGCGACCACCGCAGGAGCAATACTACATAGCAGATATGTAACAAAGAAGGAAGGGGTATCCCATAGTTTTATATGGGACACCCCTTAAGTAATCCAGAAATCAAGAAATCTTATGACAAATCGAATGAGTATAAGGCTAAATAAGATCAGTAAAAAGATGAGAAGTATTCTTTTCGGGTTACGCACGCCAGTCCTCCATTCCTAACGAGTAGGTTCTATTGTAACATTGCCCTCTTTCTCCGTTTTCTCCATATATCCTCTGCAGCTCCTGAGCCGAGAATAACACCCATTACGATTAGCAGCAAGCCAAGGAAGTGTCTAATAGTTAAAATTTCTCCCAGGAATAAAGCAGATAGAACAATGGAGAATAGCGTGTTCAAATTCATAAATATCGCCGCTTTTGTCGCACCCGCCTTCCCAACCGCATAGTTGTAAATCATATGACCAACCGCAGTACAAATAATGGCGGATGTAATAAAGATAACCCAAAATTCCGGTGACTGCTCCCCGAAGGTCTTAATAGCACCCGGCTCTTGAATAAGACTTATCACAATTAAAGCAAGTGACCCTATCACTAGCATATAGCCAGTCAACAGTCTTGGATCTAATGTTCTAGCAGCTTTAGTGATTACCATAAAGCTTAGCACTTGCATAAAAATAGCCATGAACACGTAAAAATCCCCAATATTACCGCCAGCCATTCCTCCACCTACTAAAATGGAGAGGGATACGCCTGCAAGACCAATGACTAACCCTATCCACTGAATCATAGACGGAAAGGACTTTAAAATAATAGCTCCCGTAATGGCGGTCAAAATCGGACCTGCCCCAAGAATCAACCCACCATGCGTCGCACTTGTAATAGAGAGACCCATATTCAAGAAGTAATGGTGCGCCACAACATTTAAAATAGATCCTAGCAAAATATAAGTCCACTCTTTTTTAGTAGGCTTTCGAAGAAGCTTCATTTTCCATAAAATCAGTACTACTGCTATCCCAGCTATAAAAATACGAAACGCCGTTAAAGTAACTGGTGGAACCGCCGTCACTAAATACTTCAAAGCAGGCACATTTGCTCCCCATACCAACATCACAAAAACAAGCATCGTATAAATCTTCCACATAGTTATTTCCCTCACTTTCTACTTAGCGATTGAACCTCCCGATTCCATCGCTCCTACATAAAAATCCCTACTTACTAAGTGAGAGTTTCTTTGCATTATACCAGTATAACGATTTCGGAAATAATTGTTAAGGAAATAGATTTGCTTTGGATGGTTACTAAATGGCGAGGAGGATAGGTGAGGTGGATTAAGAGAATGTCGGATGCGTGGCGGCTTACTGGTGATTGGGGTTGGGATTGGGGTTGGGTTTACTCTCGGTCGGCTGGGATTTACTCTCGTATAGAGTAAGGATACTCTCACTTGGGGACCATTTATTCTCGGATAGACCAGATTTATTCTCATTCGGCCGGTTTACTCTCGGTCGGCTTAGATTTATTCTCGGATAGCCAAATTTTACTCTCGGTTAAAATGGTGGAAAGGCATGGCCTGGGTCTGCCTGCTATCAGTCAAGGGGTTACTCTTGCTCGGCTTCACTTTACTCTCGGTTAAACCAGGTTTATTCTCATTCGACTGGTTTACTCTCGTTCGGCCGGGATTTACTCTCAGTTAGCCTGACTTTTACTCTCGGTTAAAATGGTGGGAGGCATGGCCAGGGTCCACATGGTAGTGATCAAGTTGCTACTCATTTTTATTACTCTCATTCGGAGAGGATTTATTCTCACTTAGACTGGGTTTACTCTCATTCGGAGAACCTTTACTCTCGGATAGACCAGGTTTATTCTCGTTCGGCCGGGATTTACTCTCAGTTAGCCTGACTTTACTCTCGGTTAAAATGGTGGGAGGCATGGCCAGGGTCCACTTGGAATCGGTCAAGGGGTCTCGATGGATTTCAATTTACTTTCGGATAGGGTGGGTCACTCTCAGTCGGTAGGGATTTACTCTCGGATAGGGTGAGGTTACTCTCACTCAGCAACCATTTACTCTCGGATAGACCAGGTTTATTCTCATTCAGCCGGTTTACTCTCGTTCAACAGACATTTACTCTCAGTTAGCCATGTTTTACTCTCGGTTAAAATGGACATAAGGCATAGCCAAGGTCTGCTTGGGAGCGGCTAGGTTACTTTAGTTGGTTCTCAGTAATTCTGTTAGACTATATAGAAAAGCATCCGAATATATCGGATGCTTTTCCTTCATTTATTTCTTTAAGGTATATTTCTTTCCGTTCTCTCCTACTATTTCTATTGCTGTTGGCGTGATGGTCATATCTTTCGCTTGGACATTTGAAAGCTTTGTTGCTTTCTTGTCTATCAAACTATACCTGTAAACGCCAGTTTTGTTGAAGTAATACATGGTCGAGTGGTCATAGTCTATTGATTGGTGATATTGGGTAAATGGAACTTCATGTTCATAGGCCATTGGCTTAAAAATGAAGCGAGCATTGAATTTATGTTCAAACCTTCTGTCATTTCCTTCTAAATCTACTGAGTAGAGCTGTAGAGAATGATCTATATTAGGTAGGTTTTGGTGAATAGGCTCTTTGGGATTTGGCTCCATTGTATAATAAATTCGGTCATTCCATATATACATGTTGCGTTGCATTTCCTCAAATCGATTTAATGGAATTTCAGACCATTCCCCACCTTCCAAGGAGGTTTTCGTGATAGCGAATCCCATAGGTTTGTCTGTAGCTTGTGAGACTCCTTTTTGATATAGGAAATAAATATCGTCATTATAGAGGACGATTGGAAAGTTCCACCCAAGCCAAATTGTATAAGTGCCACCGTCAGAAGGGTAATCTGTGGAATCTAGTAAGATTTTTTCTTCCTTCGTCTTTTGGTTTATTTTCACAAGACTGACTTTATCGCCTTCCTTCTTCATCGAATATGTCCATCCTTCGCGGTCAATGGAGGTGCCGAGTTCTCCCACGGATGATTTGTAGCTACCTACCTTCATCGAGTCGTCCATTGCACGAGCTAGAAATGCAGAGAAGTGTGCTCGCGTCACCGGCTCCGATGGCTTGAAAGTGCCATCTGGATACCCACTTGCTACTCGATGTTTTGCTACACTGTTTACATCGCCGTATGCCCAATGATTTGAAGAAACGTCGATGAATGTCGGCTGCTTGTCCAGCGTCATATTGAATGAGCGACGGAGAATTGCTGCCATCTGTGCACGAGTTGTAGTTTCTCCCGGTCTCATATAACCATTCTCTCCGCGGAGGATTCCCTTCTCGTTTACCGTTGCCAGAATACGATAATAGCTCGATTTCTTTGTTACATCTTTAAAATTTACCGTAGGGTTATCCACCAGCTCAATATCTAAAGCTTTAATTAGCATCGCTGCAGCTTGCGCCCTTGTAATTGGCTCGTTCGGTCTGAAGGTGCCATCTGGATACCCACTGATAATTCCTTTTTCATACAAATAGAGAATGGCTCCAGCGGATCCGTTACTCTCAATATCAGATAATGGCGTCTTCTTTGCATGCGTAGGTGTAGCGACAAGGAACAATAGCAAAAGAACTGTCAATGTAGCAATAAACTTCTTCATATATCCACCTCCTAGAATATTTACATAATTTTACCATAAAAAGACCTCTGCGGGAAAGCAGAGGCCATTCTTATTTATACGTTAAATACTTCACATAATCCTTCCAGCTTACAGCTTTTACACTGTTCCAGCTTGGCAGCTCCAATGGGAGAGGAAGGAAGGTTTGTGTTCCTTCGTATTTTAATTCCTCCTCTACCACCACGGTGTCTGTCGGAAGACCATTCACAATTGCATGATTTTCTAGTTGGAAAGGTACTGTAACAGGTGTGACTGTAAGCCTCCCTCTCTCATCCAATGTGTAAATAGCTTTTTGTTGTTCTACGGTTGCTAGAAGCCATGTGGATGGTACTCTCACCGCATCTGTTGCTTCATCTGTAACAAAGACGGTGTTCACATTTGCTGCAAACGGTATTTCATCTAGCTGCTCCGTGAGACCTACTTGGATTTCATAGAGCGGTTTATCGTAACGCTTGTCAAACTGCTCGAGGGCATTCAGCCATTTAGAAGTATCCACCGGTACCGTTGATTTGCTAATGAGGGAGCCCTCTAACACGCCTTCTACATGTTCAGAAAAACCACTAACTTGCTGACCTTCCTCTAACTCGTGCCAATCCTTTTCCTCTACGTAAGTTACAAGGGATTTTTCATTCGTGAAGATTTCAATTAAATATTTTCCATTCTCTTCTTGAATCGAACCGATCGTTCCTTCCACTGGACTCACTATGGAAAGATCTCCGGCAGGTTGGCTTAGCTGAGACCGCACAATCTCTAATTGCCTTTCAATCTCCAGTAGCCTTACCTCGGTTTCCGCAATTGCCTGAGCAAAATTTCCATCTTGGGAGGCACTCACATCTACTTGGACATTTACGTCCATTTCACCATCCCCAGTGTTAGCTGTCGAGGTGTTACTGTCGCTAACCGTACCAGGAGTAGAGGCTCTTTCAGATTCCAATCTGCTTTGAAGCTGAAGAAGCTGTCCTTGCTCGATCTGGTAAGCCTGCTGCTGAGTTTCCCATAAAGAACGCTGTTCATCCTCATAGGCTGTGTTCAGCTGTGCAAGCTCCATTTCCGGTTGCACAACATCTCCTTCAGAAACTAGTAAATTATTTACCTTCTCCATTTCGATAGCCACACGGACAATATCGGTTGGCACAATTACTGACTCTTTTTCTAGCTCCTTCACGTATGTGTTATGAGAAGGCCGGTCAAATTCCTCAATATAGTAGGTTCTTTCAATTTCGCTTTTCTCATCAAATAGTAATATTGCATTTGTCGCCACTAACGAAGATACAACAATTGCAATGCCAATTGCATACCATCTATTCATTTATATACCCTCCTCGATCCATTTAGTAATTGGGAGGACTTCTATACCAGCAGTGAGCACTGCTAGAATTACCTGGATGGCAATGAGAATCAGGAGCACATTTCGTGCGGACATATCTGTGAACGATTTGAGGAACTGATACTGAATAGCAACGATTAAGGCTACTGTAATTGAAAAATGGTCAAATAGCGCAATAATATACGGTTGATCTAAAAACACTGCCGCCATAGGCCCAAATGATAAAACAGAGTAATCAGTTGTATAGCCTACGATTGCATATAGAAAAAAGTTAAATGCTTTTTCCATCACCAGGATACTTACTACAAACAGCTGAATTACCGCCACCTTGGATAGGTCGATGGTAAATATTTTATGTAATAAATAGGAGATTCCGAAAAAGAAGAAGGCAAAGTATAGCATTGCCGATAAGATTGCCCCAATTACAGAAACGAGTCTTGCGATGATATAAGTATCCTCAAAGCCTTTTACAAATAAGTAAGTTAAACCCTCTGTATGCATGCCCCATACATCTCGTAGTGCAAATAATAGTGCCGTCAGCAAGGCCACTATCCACACTCTACTTCGGAAGCCACGCATAGTAGCGTCATTCAAGGAATCAATCAAGTCTCCTTGATGGAAAAGATGCTTCCAAAATTTAAATTCAAAAAACATTCCTTTGCCCTCCTATAGTTGAACAGTTATCTCTACGTACGCTCCAGCTTCTAAAATTTTACCAGACTGAGAGATTTTTGGATGAACCAACAGTATGTATGCTGCTCCATTATCTAATAAATTTGTCGTCTTAACAATTAGTTGGTTACGGGTAATTTTTTTTACCTCAATTGGTAAATGTTCGGAGTCGCCAAGCTTTATTAATTCGACCTTTGCTTTTTTGTCTAATTGGATGCTCCCAGAGAAAGTAATCGTGAAATCTTTGTTTGGCGGAACCAGCTTCAAAGGTTTCATTTTTTTATAACCCTTTTTTCCTTCCACCAATGAATCTAGATGTGCTTGCAGTAGTTCATTCCCTACCACTGTCTTTCTATGTGGGGCTACCCCTCTTCCATTAATCAATGTACCCTTCGGACCGCTAAAGGACGCAATCGTCAACTTTAGATAAGACCCATCTGATAACGGATAAAAGCCTTGCATACTGCCTTTTCCATAGGTTGTTTGTCCATACAGGATGGCTGATTTTTGGTCATGCAAAGCTGCTGCTGTCATTTCCGAAGCACTTGCACTTGCACCATTAATCAATACCCTCGTGTTCGCTGGAAATAAAGAGGATTGCTTTTTCGAACGAACCAGCAGCTCTCCTAACCTCGTGTTCAATGTATAAGCTTGCGGACTCATTGGAAACAACCCTATCAGCTCTTCAGCTGTTTCTACGTATCCACCGCCATTATTGCGTAGATCTAGGATGAAGGAAGTAGCACCTTCCCCCTCCAATTCTTTCTTTGCCTCTAGCACCAGCTTCGCTCCATCATCCGAATAGGAGCGAAGAGATATGTACCCTACATTTCCCGCCAAGAGCCTTTTCGTGACTACTGGCAGGCTATAGCTTTTCCGAGTAATTATGTATGTTCTTCGTATGTCTGAGCTTTTTTGTACGAGGAGCTCGACCTTTGTTCCTTCCTTCCCCGTTATATAAGAAGAGGCTTGTTCGACGGCCATGCTACTGGTAGAAACTCCATTTATAGAAAGGATAAGATCACCTGCTTCCAGACCAGCAAGGTCAGCAGGAGCATCTTCAAACACCTCTACTATTTCTATCCCGTTCTCAATAGAAGTGATTGCCACCCCTATGCCTACCGTTTGATTGTTGATAGAGCCATGGTAGCTTTCATATTCCTCTTTTGTAAAATAGGCAGAATATAAATCTAGCTCGTTTATAATTGCATGAATGGAGCTATATGCTTCTAAATTCTTTGGTAGCTCACCAGCATAATTTTCTTTGATAATACTTTTTACTTCATCAAGAGGAGCCGCATGCACCGCAAATGATGAAAAAACCATTGCTATCACTAGCAAGAGACTAGTTAAACCAGAAATCCTTTTCATGTAATTCCCTTCTTCCATAATTTATAAACCTATCATAACTTAAATTATTTCGAAATTCTTATATTTTTGCGTCAATCGGCTTGTTTTACTTGCATTTTTTTACAAAATTAAGCTTAAATCTTGAACGAAAAGTCGTAATAATGATAGGAATAGAAGAATATCTTGAAGCAATCGGGCTTGTTTGCTGATTCTGAAAGCCTATTCCAACACTCCAGGACAATCTGTTACTATAAAAAAAATTGTGAATTTGTCTAAATTGTTAAAAAGTGGGTATCCTATCTGTAACTTTTTAGGTTCTACTTCGACCTATACATTAAGAATGGTCAGCTTGTCCATTTTACTCAGACGAGCAATACCGAATGAAACAAACAACGGGGACATATATAAAGATGTTTACTTTCCTATCCGGAAAGAATTTGTTAAAGAAGGAGAACGGGGAAATGAAATTTAATAAATTTGGATTTAATTGGGGGGACATTATTTTTGGTATCCTTGGTTCTAGCGGATTTATCTTGTTCCTTTACTTTTTTACATCCTTTTCCTAATTATCACACATAAAAACACCTACACGAAAATGTTATTCGTTAGGTGTTTTTTTAAGGAGTCAGTTTATTCAACTTCATATCCTCCTGTAGTAGATTCTTTGATTCTTTGCAACTTATCAAATAGTGCTGCGTCTTTGTGAAGCAAAGCATAATCTATCATTCTGTCATAGTTTTCTTCCTCAAGCTGCTCAATTACTTCATGTACTCCCTCATTCATAATACTGCTTGATTCACTGCCTCCTTTAGCAATGATCACTTGTAAATGAGCATGTATATCAGAGACAAGGAGTAACTGGTATAATGGCAGACGAATAAATCGGTTACCTTTTTGGAAAACAAACACTTCAGACAAGTTTTCTACTTGTAGCGACTGTGAGTTGATAATAATCTCTTTTCCTTCTACAGGTACAAAATGAAATAGTTCATCCTCTTTACGTAAGGAAAAATACTGATAGGCAAATACTAATCTTATCCTGTCTCCTTCTAGCTGCGTGTAGCAAGGCTGCATCAATTGCACAAGTAACATATGGCCTCAACCTCCCCCTATTTTGAATTTTCAGATTTCTAATAGTATATCATAAAAAAGTTTTACCGTGTAGTTTATTTTTACCAAATAGTGGTTTTTCATTTTTGCGGATCAATGCTATCCTTCCTAACAGTAATTATGGCATCGTTCGCTCGTTATTCAGGATAACTTGCGATGGAATGAATTCATTTGTACGCAGCTTCTCCTTCTTGAAATCCCTGCACACTAGTATAAGCGAATAACCACTTGTCCACTCTTTAGCGAAGGCACTTCCCCCTTAAGAAAAGCGAACACAATTCTGTGCTCGCCCCTATTTAATTCACTACTATTCTATTTTTATGCTCTTCTCTTCTTTTGGAATAGGTAAAGAAGCCTATCTTGGTAGAACTAAATTTAATAAGAAATAACTTAAAAATCTTATCCAGTACCTCTTGGTTGTTTGGCTCCTCCTCTCCCTCAATAATAAAAGAGAGCGTGTTGCGTAAAAAATTGATATGTAAATCGTAGATGACAAAATCCTCTGTAACAATCATTGGGATTTGTGCGATGCTTGGAGTGGAGCTTTCTACGATGTATTTGACATAGCCCATTCTTCTTCCAATAATTCTTACATTTTCTTGCTTCCTAAAGGCATCAAAATCTAGAGAATCTACTAAAGAGGGTATATAAACCTGTATTCTTTCTACTATCGTCGCATCCTTTCTGTATATCATATTACCTATTAATTTTATAATATAATCCATTCTGAATTTTAAAAATCTCCAATTTGGCGATTTTTCTCTCTTTCCCTCCTACTTTCGCTATTCTTGTGGCATTGTAAGGAGGATGAACCATGGCTTTTCACGAACATATTAGAGCATATAGAGAGCAGCTAGAAATAACACAAGTGGAAGCAGCTAAAAGACTTGGCATTGATCATTCAGTCTTATCTAAGTATGAGAAGGGCGTTCTTTCTATACCTATCTACTTGTTACCTAAATTCGCTGAGGTCTATTCCATCCCTGAGCATCTATTTACCCAAATGATTCTAGATAAGTCTTTGAAAAGCAGAGATCCTGGATTAGAAGCCAGAGAAAGCAGAGCTCGCTATATCCAAAATTTCCAGGAGGAAGTTATCTCAAAGCTAATCCACATGAAAGAATTCCGAGATTTATCTCAGCAAATACTTGAATCATCTACCAATGATCAAGAAATTAAGCAATATATTAAACAGTTGAAGAAGCTGTAAACGCTATTACTTAGTTCATTCTATTAGTAATAGCTTTTTTATTTCCCTTCGTCTCCCTTTTAATAAAGACCTTTTAAACGTATAATGGAAGGACAGCCTTTTTTACAATAGGAGAGATTTCATTTGAACCTAACCTCATACCAAAAACTTGCTTCTCATTACGAGCAGTTCATTGATGAGTCTTTAAATAATATAAAATCCAAGCTCCAATCGAATGTTTCAGAAGATGAGGAGCTTGTTAGACGTGCAGCCTTTTTTGTGAGAAACGGTGCAGTCTCTATAACCAATTACCACTCGAAGGAGAATCGAATTGATTTTGTTATTCGAGACGTTTCCAATGTTGAAGTACAATATTTCCCGGTGGAAGACTCCAAGCATTGCCAATGTAATTTGGTGAAACCATGCAGACATATGGTGGCAGCTATCTTTTATTTATATCAACATAATAATTCTTTGTCCTCTTGGGTTTCTGATTGGCGTTCTTCTGCCGATGCAGTTCAATTGAATCTGCTCCGGAATGACAGGTCTCCAGAAGGCTGGGGACTTCTCGTGGAAACATTTTTCCGTAAATTCATATCAAACTATCCTCCAGCAAGCTTTTATCTCTTAGAGTTTGCCATTCATGATTTAAAGATCCAGGTAAGGAAATCCAAGCCGTTTGAACGTGAATGGCAGCCCATCTTTGATGCCTTTGTCAATCTGTCAATACTAACGAAGGTTTGGCCATATTTGAGACAATATGAGGATTCCAATATGCGGAACCGAGTACTTCATTTTTTGAATGAATCGATGGAGGAATTGGATGAAAATCTTTCCCAGTTAGCATCTAAGCCAAGATTGTTTGCTGCGGATACCTTTTATGACAAGATGATGGAAACGGTCCGCGCCTTCTATTTTAATACAGATGGCTTGCTAACCTATCGAAAGCATGTTTATCTTGCGTTTTGGGAGGCTTTGGTCACCAATAAAGCTAAACGCCTGGAAGAGGTAAAGTATCTCCAAGACTTTGAAAAATCCGAGGATGGCATGAAGCTAAATATGGTATTGCCTTATTTCTACTTAACCCTTTCCATGACGGACGAATTGCTAGAGGCTGCAGAGGAGATTGATCCTTACCAGCTGATGGAGTGGGTCACTGTATGTGAAAAGGCCCTACAGCTTAACCAGAAGGTATTAGCAAATGACCTTTCTCGAAAGCTTTTAACTCCTATTTCCTTTTATATGAAAAATATAGCCGAAAATCCTACACGCGTTATGCTAATTCGCCGGCTGGAGCTTTTATATAGTCAAGTGCAGCTTAAATCGGAGGAATTGGAGAAACTCTATTTATCCTTTGGCTTGTATGGAATTCAGTCCTTTTCCCAGCTATTACTAGAGCAGAAGCGATATAGAGATTGGATGGCCTTGCATCAGTCTGCTAATTCTTCACTTGAATATGCAGAAGCATGTGGTCTTTCGATTGTGAAGGAGGAAGCACCTGAAGTCTTATTGCCTCTCTATCATCACTATGCCATTAGATATCTTCAAGAGAAAAACCGTTATAGCTATAAGCAGGCCGTAAGGGTTTGGAAGAAGATGAAGCAAGTTGCCAAGAAATCGAACCAGAAAGATTTTTGGAATGACTATGTAACAAACCTAAAAGAAAAATATCGCAGGCTACGTGCCTTACAACAAGAAATAGAGAAGGGAAATCTATTATTATGAATAAGCCTTTATCTATTACACAGGAAATTTCTCTACACATTGAGCCATTAAATAACGGGGGCTTTAAAGTCATCTCCCATGACGCACCTATAGAGCAATGGGTACAGACACTCTTTTTAGAGCATCGACCAAGCTTCTTTGGCTTGAATGCTCAAATCGAAGAAGATGCACTAATATTATCTCCCCTTGAGCTAGTAGAGGTGTTTTCAGCAGAATCTCACCCATTTGTATCCTTTTATGGGGTGGATCAAGCTTCTTCCGAATGGCTCTCCTCGTTTAAGGAATCGGCCAGCAAATGGAAGTCCCCTGAGCTTTGGCATCAGTTGCAGCTAAAGGATGAAGACTTACACGTATCAGATTCCTTTGCTGGCAATGATTCAAGGCTACTAGAATATGCTGTTAAGCAAAAGTTGTTTCAAGTAGGGCTTACAGTAAATGATTTACCTGCCCTTATCCCGTTCTTTCAACAGGGGGGATGGCCGCTTACTTCTAAAACAAACCACCCCGTACTGTCAGTCGCTTTGAGATTATCAGAACCTGAGGGGCTGGACGATACCTGGTTATTGGAGACTGTTGTCCGTGGAAATAAAAGCAACACATACTGGGCACCTTCGTTTCGTAAAAAATCATCGCCGATTGAACAGGCGTTACCTGATAAATGGAAAAATTATCGTGATTTCATCTACGAAACACAGCAAAATATTTTTTCCTTAGTCACTGCAGTGGAGCCAGTTGAGCTAGACTCCTTTTATTCCTCCTCCCTGTCAGACGGAGAGGTACGTAAGTTTCTTCGCGACGATTTAGTTAAGCTGCAGGCACTTGGCTTTGAAGTTGTATTACCTGCCTGGCTTAAAACGGTCAAAGATACAAAAATGAAAGTGAAGACGATTGCTAAAACTGCTAACACATATAAAACTTCAGCAGGATTAAATGAAATCCTTCAGTTCAATTGGAGCTTTTCACTAAACGGTCAGGAAATTTCGGCAGACGAGTTTCAAAAGATTGTAAACGAGAACCGTTCTTATATCCAAGCAGGGAATGAATGGTTCCGTATAGACGCTAATTGGATGCACCAGATCAGGGAGCTTATGAAGCAGTCAGAGGAGGAAAATTGGACGGTTAAGGAGCTCCTCTTCCGAGAAATTCCAGAAGAAATAGCACTTGCGCTGGATGAAGAAGATGCAGAGGAAGATCCGCTCTTCCAGTTTGAAATGCAGCAATCCTTAAAATCTTTAATGGAGCAGCTTTCCGAAAAGAAGGGCTATCCTCCAGTTGAGGTGTCGAAAAATCTCTTGACCGAGCTACGCCCTTATCAGCAGCAAGGCCTAGACTGGTTAGTATTTATGCGAAATGAACAGTTTGGCGCCTGCCTTGCAGATGACATGGGATTGGGGAAAACGGTTCAGCTTATTTCCTACCTACTGCATGTTCATGAAGGCGCACCACAGGAAGCACCGTCTCTTATCATCTGCCCAACCTCCGTATTAGGTAATTGGCAAAAAGAGCTTACGAAATTTGCTCCTTCCCTAAAAGTAGAGACTCATTATGGTGCAGGTCGTACTAAGAAGATTGATCTGTCCGCCGACGTGGTCCTTACTACCTTTGGAACAGCAATGCAGGACATTGAATCATTAGAGTATATTACTTGGTCTAGTGTCACTTTAGATGAAGCTCAAAATATAAAAAATATGCATACGAAGCAATCTAGAGCTATTCGGAAGCTTGCAGGTAAGCACCATATTGCCCTTACCGGAACGCCTGTAGAAAATAGACTATCTGAGCTCTGGTCCATCTTTGACTTTATACACAGAGGTTATTTAGGCTCTTTTCGGAAGTTTCAAGAGGAGTTCATTGCGCCTATCGAAAGAGATAATTCCGAAACGACGAAGCATAAGCTCCGCTTAAAAATCCAACCGTTCCTACTTAGAAGAACCAAGCAGGACCCTGAGCTCTTGCTAAACTTACCTGATAAGCTGGAACAAAAGGAATATTGCGGGCTTACTACCGAGCAGGCAGCTCTTTATGAATCGCTTATTCAAGAAACTGTTAGTAAGCTAGATACCCTTACAGGCTTTGAAAAGAAAGGCTTAATCTTAAAAATGCTTAGCAAGCTTAAGCAATTATGTAATCATCCCGCACTGTACTTAAAGGAACCTTTTGATGAAGCGGAGGAAATGCTCGAACGTTCTGAAAAGCTTGCTCGAATTGTAACGCTCGCTGGAGAAATAGCTGCACGTGGCGAACAATGTCTCATCTTTACTCAATATATTGGTATGGGGCATTTGCTACAGCATTGTCTAGCAGAAATGTATGATATCGATGCTCCTTTTTTAACTGGAAGTATGCCAAAAAACCAACGTGACCATCTGGTGGAGGCTTTTCAAGCGAAGGAGTTCCCAGTTTTCTTACTTTCCTTAAAGGCAGGAGGAACAGGCTTGAACTTAACAGCTGCTAACCATGTCCTCCACGCCGATCGTTGGTGGAATCCCGCTGTTGAAAACCAAGCAACTGACCGAGCATATCGAATCGGCCAAGTTAACTTTGTGCACGTCCATAAATTTATAACGATAGGAACAATTGAAGAGAAAATTGATAAATTGCTGGAGGAAAAGCAGTCTCTTTCTGAGGAATTAATCCATTCCAGTCAGTGGATCACTGAAATGTCTGATGACGAGTTAAAGAATCTGCTCACGCTTACTATCTAGATTATGTAACCTGGCCTACCATAGGTCAGGTTTTTTGAATTGGTTGCGGCCATTCAAATTTCTATACTGGAACTTTATTTGGTATTGGAAATTCAAAATTACTTGTACTTTTGTCCTCTGGTCCTTCTTCTCTCTTTTTAGTAACTAAAAATCTTATTTCCTCCACTATTACCTCTGTTATAAAAACTCTCGTCCCATCTCCTTTCTCATAGGATCTTGTATTTAGCCTACCAGTTATACCGACTAGCGAGCCTTTTCCACAATATTTAACAGTTGTTTCCGCTATTTTCCCCCAAATAGTACAAAGGACAAAATCCGCTTCGTCTTGCTTATATCCTTTGTTTACAGCTATAACAAAGCTTGTCTGAACCCTCCCTTCTGATAATTGTTTCAGCTGCGGTGCCTTCGTCATCCTTCCGATTAAGGAAACTGTGTTCACTAACTCACCTCCTTCTAGGACAATAATAGAAAAGATATAAATTGTTTGCAAAAGTCAGTAATACTGTTTTGGACCCTTTTATTAGTTGATAATTGAATTTTAAAGCATAGTTGTTTGGCTGGAGCTCACCAGAACAATCTTTTGTCAAAACAAAAAAATGATTTTAGTAGTTTTGATATTATTTTTCCATCGCAGCTCCTATGTTATAATGAAACACAATAGTAATCTAAAGGGGGTTGGCTAATGAAAACATTTAAAATGATTTCAGTTTCTCTCATCCGCAACAATGAAGAAACCCCGATTTTTCTTGAAGACGGTATTGTAATTAATCAAGAAAATACTAGTCGTTCTTGGATTTTGGAATTATTTATTGATCAAAAGTATGAAGAATTTTTTAATGATTTAAAGGAGTCCAACGAAATTTTCGTCGTAAAGGTTGTTATTTCCTATCCAGAGAATGAGCCGGCTCATTTTGAGGTTGCCACATACTCTGTGAAGCATATTGGGGACCATTTATCTGTTTTACTTAGAGGGACTTTAAAACGTGCAAGAAGGAAATACGCTGAATCATTACTTGCCGATTTGTTAGAAGAAGGGCTGAGCGGGGAAGAGCTATTAGCAAAGTTTGAAAATGATATGAAAACCAGACCATCTTTAAAACGAGATAAAAAAGGCTGACGCTCATGACAAAATGCTCTCCAATTGTTAGAAGCATCTAACAATTGGAGTTCAGTTCATGAACAGTCAGCATTTTTAATTATTTATTATTACTTTCGCCATTCTTTACTTGAGGTTCTTTTACATTTGTCTCATCCATGACACCGTCACCATTGTTATTAATGGTGTTGTTTTCATTCGTGTCATTATTATTGCCATTCATGGTATCACCAATATCCTCGATAGCATCGTCGACTCCTGCGCCATTACCCATCCCGTTATTTCCGGAACCTTCTGCACCGCTTGCACCGTTCTCATTCATAGCATCGTTATTTGCAGGAGAATTGGTATTCACGTCATTTCCGTTGTTTACGTCTTCAATCGGTGTTTCATTATCTGAAGGAACGTTATCGTTATCGTTATTATTCCCACAGCCAACTAACAGTACTGAGCATAATGCTACAGCAGGAACAGCTTTTTTCCACATAAAAAAATTCCTCCTCTTCAAAGTTAACCGTCACACTTTTCATGTGACTTACGATAGGTTAACCAGGAAAAGAAGGAACTATCCATTTGCAATTATGCCTGTTTTTCCATTTCTTTAAGCAATGATTCCACGTATAGCGCTTCTGCTTTACATCCATATTTATAGTGAGTGTTCAATTTGTCTTGTTTGGTTTCTATGGAAGCAATTAAATCCTCATGAACAGGCTCAGATAAGATTTTTTCAATAGTAGCATTGATTTTATTGGCAATTTCCGCATGAAACTCTTGGCTTTCCTTTACCTCTAAAGGAACCTTCTCATACCATGACGCTGATTCTTGAATATAGCTTTGCCAGCTTTTAATAAAATCTTCTATGCTAAATAACTTTTCATCCCATCCAATTTTCGCCATATACAGTTCAAAAGCTTTTGATATAGATCGTGTTATACTGCTTTTGGTTCCTGTTGGTAACTCATGATACATTAGTTTACAGCCTCCTTACATGTCTCTCATTTTTTCTCTACTACTGGTCCTAACGCAAATAGGATGTCTGTTTCACAAACAATCTCTCCATCTACAGTTGCAACACCGTGACCTTTTCCCATTGGTCCACGTAGCTTGGTTAATTCTACCTCTAGCCTAAGCTGGTCTCCAGGTTTCACCTGACGCTTAAAACGGCAATTGTCTATGCCTGTGAAGAAAGCTAATCTTCCTTTGTTTTCTGGGATTTGAAGTACTGCTACAGCACCTACTTGGGCTAGCGCTTCCACGATAAGAACACCTGGCATTACTGGGTAACCAGGGAAGTGACCATTAAAAAACTCTTCGTTTATTGATACATTTTTTAAACCTACCGCTTTTTTTCCTTCTTCGATTTCCAATATCTTATCGACCATTAGAAATGGATATCGATGAGGTAAAATTGCTTGTATTTGTTCTGTAGATAGCATGGAATCGCCTCCAAATGTTATTTTCCACTTAAAATATCAAAGATATGCTGATAGGTTTCCCACTTCAATGCATCACTTGTAGAACCTTCTCCTATGACCCCGTAACCAACAATAAGCCCTACAGCTGCTGCAATCCCAAGAAGGATGATTACAATGATGATACGCAACCAGATTGGGATTAAGCGAATTTGAACCCATTTTGTGGGCTTATTCGTTTCCTTCTCTTGTTTTCGCTTTTCTGTAAGTTCCGCTCTACGCTGTTGTCTGCCAGTTCCTTTACCTTCTTCTGTCATACACCTGATACTCCTTACTGGAAAGTTTAGCGTATACCATTAATAAGGCCCATCATTTGGTCAGCAAGTGAAATAGAACGTGCGCTGAATTGGTATTGACGCTGCGTTGCCATTAGTTCTGTTAATTCTTTTGACATATCAACATTAGAAAGCTCTAATACGTTGTTAGTTAACGAAATTTGCTCTCTCTCTGCTCCTTGAAGATTAGAGAGGACATCTTCTTGGTTAACCCCTAACTCCTCTAAATTGTTTGGGAGTCCAATATAGGTAGCAGAAATATGCTCCATGAATTGTGGCTTCTGTAATACAGAAATACCTAGCTCTCTTTGAACGGAAGTACCGTCTGCATAACTAGCAACCAACACTCCTCCATCCTGTACGGAAAAGCTTTGTACACCTTGTGGAATATTTATAGGTTGTCCATCAGCACCAGCTATCGGGTAACCATCTCCTGTAACAAGCATAAGTGACCCATTTTCCAATGGAGAAACATAAAAATTCCCTTGACGTGTGAAAGCCATTTTTTGTCCTTCTCCGTCTGGCATAATCACTTGAAAGTATTGTTTTGGAGCCTGAAAAGCAAAATCTAGGTCTCTCTCAGTAGATTGAATGCTGCCTTGCTTCCAATTCATTTGTGCTTGTGCTAATGAAGCACCTACTCCATAACGAATCCCTACAGGAGACTGACGATCTACCTTATCTAGTTTATCGTTATTATATTGCTGATATAATAGCTCTTGGAATTTTGCGTCCTTTGCTTTGTAGCCATGAGTGCTGGAGTTCGCTAAATTGTTACCAATCACGTCTAGTTGGCTTTGAAGCTGAGACATTGTGTTGGTTGCAGTGATCATTGTACGTAGCATCCAAGCACACCTCCTTCTTTTCTAGTACCCTTTATCTGGACTTTGCTACTAATTAACGCGGCCCACTTCGTTAACAGCCTTTTGCATGCTTTGATCATACGCTTGAAGTATTTTTTGATTAGCTTCAAATGAACGATAGGCTGCCAGCATTTCCGTCATCGTCTTTGCTGCGTCTACATTTGAGCCCTCAATAAATCCTTGTTGCATGGAAAAGCTTACGCCATCTACCTCATAAGCTGAAGGAAGATTATTGCCTTCCACCGTTCTAAACAAACCATTGTCTTGCTTAAGAAGACTTGCTGGATTCCCTGAATAAGATACGCCAATTCTTGAAACTGACATATCATTCACAAATAACTGTCCATCATCTCCAACACGGAAATCATCATTCGCTAGGAGAATACGTCGCCCATCCTCGTCTAGTACATATAACCCCTGTGCATTCGTTAAATAACCACTTGCATCTAAGGTAAAGTTTCCGTTTCTTGTATATGCCTCGCCTCCATTTGGATGCTCTAGACGGTAGAAGATTGCTCCCGTTTGTCCAGTGGCTTCGTCTGTCGGCAAAACACCATTGATAAGTGCAATATCTGTATTGATATCTGTTTGCTTTAATTGCCCTTGCGTCTGCAATGCAATCGTTTCTTGCATATAAACGCCTGCACTAATAGCACCTACTGGAGATGCATACTTACCACTTACCTTATCCTCCGTAGGAATGCTTGCAGAACCTACTCTAGAGAGGAGCATATCTGGGAAAGAACGAATCGTAGTTTGGTCGGCCTTATACCCTGGAGTATTGGCATTTGACATATTATTTGTTAGCAGCTCTGTCCGGCGTTGCTGTGCAATCATACCGGAGGCTGCAGTTTGGAATCCTCGAAACATGAAGGAGCCTCCCCTTATCTTCTTCTGATTTTATCAATATTATCTAACATAATCCCAGTTCCAACAGCTACGCAGTCCATTGGATTCTCTGCAACAAAGACAGGTACTTTTAGTTCTTCCATCAATAAATGATCCATACCGTGAAGCAATGCGCCTCCACCAGTAATGATTACCCCGCGATCAATAATATCCGCTGATAGCTCTGGAGGAGTTTTTTCAAGTACATTTTTAGCCGCTTGTACGATAACAGATACTGACTCTCGAAGTGCTCTTTGTACTTCCTCCGAACGAATCGTAATCGTTCTTGGTAGACCTGTCACCATATCTCGCCCGCGGATGTCCATTTCCTCATTACGGCCTTCTGGAAATACAGTTCCTATTGCAATTTTAATACTTTCCGCTGTTCTCTCTCCGATCAACAGCTTGTACTCTTTCTTGATATATTGCAGGATATCGTTATCAAACACGTCCCCAGCCACCTTAATAGACTCGGAAGTAACGATATCACCCATTGATAGCACTGCTACATCCGTTGTACCACCACCGATATCTACTACCATGTTGCCACTTGGCTGAAATATATCCATACCCGCACCAATTGCAGCAACTTTCGGTTCTTCTTCTAAATATACTTTCTTTCCGCCTGATTTCTCTGCTGCTTCTCTAATTGCTTTTTGCTCTACACTTGTAATGTTAGTTGGACAGCAAATCAGAATGCGAGGTTTAGAAAAGAAACCTTTTACGTTTAATTTATTGATAAAATGCTTAAGCATTGCTTCTGTTACATCAAAGTCAGCGATAACCCCATCCTTGAGAGGACGAATTGCTACGATATTACCTGGTGTTCTTCCAAGCATTTGTCTCGCTTCCTCTCCTACTGCTAGGACTTTATTCGTATTTCTATCTAAAGCAACAACTGAAGGTTCATTCAAAACGATTCCTTTGCCCTTTACGTGTATTAATACATTTGCTGTACCTAAATCGATTCCAATATCTTTTGCAAACATAAACGGTGTTTCCCCTTCCTGCTATGTATAGTATTTCTAGAATCCGTTATGTATCTAACTTCTAATTTTAGCATACTTTTTCCTTAAAAACACTGTTTTTAAGTGCTTTCAATGGAAAAATAGATCGAATAATATATTTTTTAGAAGAATCTATTAATTTTCTGTCGAATAGGAAAGTTTTATCATGCCCATAAGGACCTTACTATCTATATATCGGCAACATAACAAGAGCATTTGACCTGAAATTTTTGAAAATAGTAGAAAAGAGGATATTCAAAAAGTAATAGCCTTTTTGAATACCCTCCTTCTATTTGGATGAATAGTAAAAGCTACTATCCATTGATAAGGCTCTACTTTTAGCATGCAGAACCTTAACTGTCTTCCTTTCTGGTCTTCCATTTTTGCTTGGTTGCTTCCCCTCCCCGCAAATGGCGAATAGATTTGTGATAGGCTAAGATTTCCTTCACTTCCTTTGCCATTTGAGGATCAACAAGGTGAAGCCTTTCCGTTAAATCCTTATGGACCGTGCTTTTAGAGTGACCAGTTTTGCTCGCTATAGCGCGAACTGTTTTTTTTGTTTCAATTACCATTTCACCTAAACGTAGACATCTATGACGAATCGTTTCGTGCACCAACTCTTCCTTTCGTTAGTAAAGGAACACTTTTCATCAATTTATGCTTTTGTCTAGGCTATTATGAATTAAAATGCTAGTAATGATTCCGGATCAACAAGAACGCCATTCTCAAATACTTCAAATTGTAAGTGAATGCCCGCAGTAGGATTCCACTCATTTTCACTTGTAGTAGCTAGAGACTGTCCTTGCTCTACATTATCGCCTGCTTTTACTAGAATGTCAGTAACAGAGCGATAGACTGTTTTCATACCATTCGCATGAGAGATTACAATTTCATCACCAGAGAATGGGTCAAGATTTACTTCTTCCACTGTTCCGCTTAATGCTGCAACAACTTCAAATGGCTCGTTATTCATAGACAGGGATACACCTGTGCTTGCTTTATACACTTGATTGAACACTAGCAAGGATTTTTCACGGGTCGCCTCATCTGCTTCCACGTTATAGAAATGTTGGACAATTTCCATATTGTCAAGCATCGCTTCCTTGAATGGATACTTCATAGATTCTGCTTTTGCGTTTGTTTCAATTGTCACCTTGTCTGGATTGCTTGCGTCTGTCCACTCTGATTCCTCTGCGACGTCTGTGTCAATAAATGCTGTATAACCCCAAATCATTCCTACAAATGCTACCGAGAAACCAATATAAATTGTTGGCCAGAACCAAGCAGGTTTTTTCGGTTTGTTCTTCTTCTGAGAGCCCTTGTTCATTTGTTCTTCTCTCATTTTCATCACCTCTAGTTGCTATTCTTGGCAAATCAAGGAGATTTTAAACATGGAGAAAAATTTTTTATTTCCGCTCCTGTATAATAATGTAAGAGTATTTCCTTGGCCTCTCTTGAATCATTTGCAAGCACCTGCGCTCCGTATTGGGACATTCCTACCCCATGGCCATAACCCACCGTTTCTACCACTACCTTTTCCGCATGAAAGGTTATTTCAAAGTCTGTAGAAGGCAAGCCAAGCAGGTCTCTGACATCACGACCTGTCCAACTTTTCCCGCCAAGCTCCATCTCTTTCACTCTATTCGAGTCCGTCTTCGTAATCTTCAAGGTATTCCCTAGCCCAGCATTCCATTGAAGTCCAAACGCCTTTGCAAATCGTTCCCCTGTAAACTCAAACTGTTTATTCCTATTCTTGGCATATAACTCTTCATCCATACTTGGAACCGATACTAAATAGGGAATATCATAACCGCTGTAATCGACCGCACTTTCTGTATGTCCATTACTAGTGGAAAAAAACATCGCTGTAATGAGCTGATTTTTATATACGATTACTTGTCCTTCTGTAGCTGCTACTACTGCTTCCAATCTTTTTTCATTCTCTTCAAAGGAGCTGCCCCACTTTTCCTGTCTGCCGGCAAGACTCACATACACCTGCTTCTGGACAGTAGGATCAATCGCCCGTTTGCCGTAATCCGTTTCCCTCAACACATATGTGCGTGCCGCAATCGACTGCGCCTTTAAAGCTTCTTCATGAAAGCTAACCGGCATCTCCGCAGCCACCACCCCAAGCACATATTCCTCCAGTGGTATCTTCTCCTGCTCCCCTTTCACTTCGATTAGAATCGGGCAATCCACTTCCACCTCTGTTACTACTTCTACTACTGCCTTCTCTTTCTCTTTTACCAGCAAGAATGGTAAGAACATTAGACCAATAAAAACTGCAATTAACAATAGAATTCTTTTCATGCAAAGATTATATGCTACAGAGGGAAGTAAGATTCATCAAGATTAACGAATGGGAGAGAATGATCAACCTATCCGAACTCTACCGTGGACACTGGCCATGCCTTTCCACCATTTTGAATGAGAATAAAATCAGGCTATCCGAGAATAAAGCCGGGCCGAACGAGAGTAAACCGGCTGAATGAGAATATACCTTGGCTATCCGAGAGTATAGTTTCACTGAGCGAGAGTAAACCCAGTCTAAGTGAGAATAAATCCTCGCCGAATGAGAGTAAAGGAAGGCACCCCCCAGGAGTAACACCTTGACCAATCCCAAGTGGACTTTGGCCATGCTACTGAACGAGAGTAAAGTCAGGCTATCCAAGAGTAAATCCGGGCCGAACGAGAGTAAACCGGCTGAATGAGAATAAACTTGTTCTATCCGAGAGTAAAGGGTCACTGAGCGAGAGTAAGCCTAGTCTAAGTGAGAATAAATCCTCGTCGAACGAGAGTAAAGGAAGGCACCCCCCAGGAGCAACACCTTGACCAATCCCTTGTGGACACTGGCCGTGCCCTTCCACCATATTGAACGAGAGTAAAGTCAGTCTATCCGAGAGTAAGTCTAAGCCGAACGAGAGTAAACCGGCTGAATGAGAATAAACCTGGTCCATCTGAGAGTAAAGGTTCACTGAGCGAGAGTAAACCTAATCTAAGTGAGAATAAATCCTCGCCAAATGAGAGTAATCCAATTAAATGGCTCACAAGGTTGCTCTCGCAATAAAATTTCTTCAAAATTGGCAAAACCTCTATTTTTAGACCTATTTTGTTGCAAGAATTTATTTTTGCTTCATTTTCTCCCTAAACTAGCCTCCAAATTCCTATTTAGGGTATTTGGTAGAAATTTATATGTATGTTAATGTCTAGATGAGGTGATGGAAATGATAATAAAACCATATCAATCTTCAAGATATAAAGAGGCACTTTTCGCTTTAACTAAGCGGTTACCTAAGACGCATTATAAGTATGGGATTGTATTGAATGAATATCGCCAAATGGTTGCAGGCGATATTGGCGAGGAAATAGTGATGAAAGTATTGGAAAATCTGTCGCTCCCCTACCCTTACTATATTTTTCACAATATTGCATTGAATAGGAAGCCTTTATTTCAAATGGATGTGCTCATGATTACGCCTTATTTTGTTTTGATTCTAGAAGTGAAGAATATAAAAGGACAGATAATGCTAACCGAAAATCCTCAGCAAATGATCCGTACAACTGATACTGGAGAAAAGCATGCATTTGATAGTCCACTTTTGCAGCTTGGTGAATACAAATTTCAGCTTGAGCTATTTCTTCAGAGCCTTCGCATTAATCTGCCAATCTATACCGCAGTGGTCTTCCCCACTCCTATCCATATTGTTTCTACTCCCCAAGATAAAGTTGTTCTAATAAAAAGAGAGATATTACCTTTCGTGCGCTCTCTACCTTCTACACAGTCACTTATTTCGTCAGAACAATTATCTTTATTAAAGGAGCAGATAAAAAAATCTCATCAGGATTTTATTTCTACTCCACTAACTACTCATTTTGCGATATCTCCAGAGAGTATTATAAGAGGGGTCGAATGCTCGGTTTGCGGTGCTTTTCCGATGAGAAGGTCGAAAAGAACTTGGCATTGTGAGGCATGCGGAAGGACAGACCGTCTTGCTCACCAGAGGACTTTGCAGGATTACTTTTATCTCTTTCATACGAGTATTTCCAATAAAGAGTGCCGAGATTTTCTGCTAATAAAAGATATCCATCTTGCCACTAGACTACTGAATCAACAAATCTACCAAAAAACAGGTTGTTATAGAAGCACCAGGTATAATCAAAAAATAGGTAACTAGAATGCTAAATAAGGTCATAGTAATCTGCAACTGCCCATGCAAGAAGTTGGACTATTTGTAATTAAAAAAGCACTATGCAGGAATAACTGCATAGCGCCCAACATATAGTTATATTAAACGAGCTGAACTGCTTTTTCATAGTTTTGACTGCCAATACGCTCGATATCTGCACCAAGTGCTGCAAGCTTTTTGTCAAAATCTACGTAGCCGCGGTCTAAATGATGTAGTTCTGTTACACGTGTGATTCCTTCTGCAACTAGACCCGCTATGATAAGCGCTGCTGCTGCACGTAAATCGGTAGCAGAAACCTCTGCACCCTGAAGGTTAGATGGTGAATCCATCATAACTGAGCGACCCTCGATTTTCATGTTACCATTCATGCGACGGAACTCCTCCACATGCATAAAACGATTTTCAAATACCGTTTCTGTAATAATGCCTGTGCCATGAGCAGTCATCATTAATGCCATGATTTGAGATTGCATATCTGTCGGGAAACCAGGATGAGGCATCGTTTTTATATCCACTGCCTTCAAATTACCTTCTGAGCGTACTCGCAAGCCTTGCTCTTCTTCTGTGATTTCCACGCCCATCTCTTGCATCTTAGAAATTAAAGCTGTCATATGTTCTGGGACAGCATTTTCTATTAAGACATCTCCATTTGTGATTGCCGCAGCAACCATGAAAGTGCCCGCCTCAATTCGGTCTGGAATAATATGATGCTCTGTACCGAATAGCTCATCTACTCCTTCGATACGGATAGTATCCGTACCAGCACCTTTTACCTTGCCACCCATTTCATTAATAAAGTTAGCTAGGTCTACGATTTCCGGTTCTTTTGCTGCGTTTTCAATAATCGTCGTACCTTCAGCAAGCGCTGCTGCTGTCATAATATTTTCAGTAGCTCCTACGCTTGGAACGTCTAAATAAATTTTTGCTCCTTGAAGGCGACCAGTTGTCTTTGCTTCTACGAAACCATGCCCAAAGGAAATTTCAGCCCCCATTGCTTCAAATCCTTTTAGGTGTTGGTCAATTGGTCTTGAACCAATCGCACATCCGCCTGGCAACGCAACACGAGCAAAGCCATTACGTGCTAAAATTGGTCCCATCACAAGAATAGAAGCGCGCATTTTACGTACATATTCAAACTGCGCTTCACTGGATAATTCTTTTTGTGAATCGATAATTACTTCATTTTTATCTGGATTATATTGAATTTCTGTATTTAAGCTTTTTAATACCTCATTGATCGTTAGTACATCCGCCAGAGTCGGTACATCTTTAATTATATTTTTACCTTTTGTTGCAAGTAAAGCTGCTGCTAGCACTGGTAGAACAGCATTTTTAGCGCCTTCCACTCTCACTTTACCTTGTAACCGTCGGCCACCTTTAACAACAATTTTGTCCACTTTGTTCCCTCCGAGTTCAGATTCCTCTCTTATGCCTCTATATAAAAGAAATGTATGTAAGATGTCTAATTTTGTGACTTCAAAACAATAACATCATACAACGTATTTCGACTATATACAAGCATCGAAAACACTATTTTCCTAACCTTATGTTGGTAATTTTACTTAACCTATTATACGTATTACCCAGTCGTTTCGTGTAGATATTTATAAATTACCCTACAAGTTATGACATAAACGTTCACCCAAAAAAATTTCCCAGGAAATATGCGGCGATTCTACATGCTCATACAAACTTGCCCATAATTTGCATGAGCATGTAGGATCGTGTACTTAAAATAAATACTGAAGCTGCGTTGACCACGAGGTTAAATTCAAAAAGAAATTAGCGACTAGTGAGCCGATAACAATACTCATTAAAATAAATAGGAGCTGTGCTTGAAAAACATGGTTCTTTTTAATAAATTTATCTACCATGACACATTGCAGGGCATAAAACGAAATACCAATAAAAAAGATATTTACCAGAATCGCCATGACTGCCTGTTCACCAATAAATAACCCCATTGTCATTGCCTCCTTGTATTTTTTCTTTTCCAATTAAAAAACGGGCAGAGATACACCCGCCCGTTTTATTAACCATTCAAATTACATGTTACCCTGATGTGCGTTGATACGATTCAATGCTCGTCTTAAGGCAAGCTCAGCACGTAGATGATCAGATGTATCTTGCTTGTCTTGTAGACGTTTTTCAGCTCGATTCATCGCTTCTTTAGCGCGGGCTAAATCTATTGTTTCTGCAATTTCAGCTGATTGAGCTAGAATCGTTACCTTTTCAGGACGAACTTCTAGAAAACCACCATTTACTGCAACAAACTGATTTTTACCATCTTTTTTCAACTTTACTACGCCGATTTCTAGCGGAGCAACAGTTGGAATATGTCCAGGTAAAATTCCGATTTCACCTGCTGAAGATTTTGCGATAACCATGTCTACTTCTGAATCGTATACCGGGCCGTCGGGAGTGACAATGTTGACTGTAAGTGTCTTCATATTTTTACCTCCTGGTCCGATTTATTATACTTCTACGCCCATGCTTTTCGCTTTTTCAACAACCTCTTCGATGCGTCCAACTAGACGGAAAGCATCTTCTGGAAGGTGGTCATATTTACCTTCAAGGATTTCTTTAAATCCTTTTACAGTTTCTTTTACAGGAACATATGAACCTTTTTGACCTGTGAATTGCTCAGCAACATGGAAGTTTTGAGATAGATAGAACTGAATACGACGAGCACGGTTAACCGTTAACTTGTCTTCGTCTCCTAACTCATCCATACCTAAGATTGCAATGATATCTTGAAGCTCTCTATAACGTTGTAATGTATATTGTACTTGAGTAGCTACTTCATAATGCTCTTTACCTACAACCTCAGGTGAAAGGGCACGAGAAGTTGATGCTAATGGATCCACTGCAGGGTAGATACCCATCTCAGAAAGCTTACGCTCAAGGTTCGTTGTTGCATCTAAGTGAGCGAAAGTTGTTGCTGGAGCTGGATCCGTATAGTCATCGGCAGGTACGTAAATCGCTTGGATCGAAGTTACAGAACCAGTACTTGTAGAAGTAATACGCTCTTGTAATTGACCCATTTCCGTTGCAAGTGTTGGTTGGTAACCTACTGCTGATGGCATACGACCTAAAAGGGCTGATACCTCAGAACCTGCTTGTGTAAAACGGAAGATATTATCGATGAAAAGAAGTACGTCTGCACCTTGCTCATCACGGAAGTATTCAGCCATTGTAAGACCAGTTAATGCTACACGCATACGTGCACCAGGTGGCTCGTTCATTTGTCCGAATACCATTGCTGTTTTCTTAATAACGCCAGAATCGCTCATCTCATGGTATAAGTCGTTTCCTTCACGTGTACGCTCTCCTACACCAGCGAATACGGAAATACCGCCGTGTTCTTGAGCGATGTTATTAATAAGCTCTTGAATAAGAACTGTTTTCCCTACTCCGGCACCACCGAAGAGACCGATTTTACCACCTTTGATATATGGTGCTAAAAGGTCAACTACTTTAATACCTGTTTCAAGAATTTCAACCTCAGTTGAAAGATTTTCAAATGTAGGAGCTTGTCTGTGAATTGGATCACGACGCTCTTCTGTTGGAATTTCTTCTCCTAAGTCAATAATTTCTCCTAGTACGTTGAATACACGTCCAAGTGTCACATTACCAACTGGAACAGAAATAGCCGCACCAGTATCTGTAACTTCTGCACCACGTTGAAGTCCATCAGTTGATGACATTGCGATTGTACGAACAGAGTCATCTCCTAAATGTAAAGCTACTTCTAATGTTAATGTAGTAGAAGCTTCATTTGGACGTTCGATTGCTACAGTTAGTGCATTATAGATGTCTGGTAAGTGGCCGTTGTCAAACTTAACGTCAACAACTGGACCCATTACTTGTAGTACTTGTCCTTTGTTCACTACTGTTCCCTCCTGTCTTACTTACTATCCTTACTATTCTAGAGCCGCTGCACCGCCGACGATTTCCGTAATTTCTTGCGTAATCGCTGCTTGGCGAGCACGGTTATATACTAATGTTAGGTTGCTGATTAATTCGCTTGCATTGTCTGTCGCACTCTTCATGGCAGACATACGAGCAGCATGTTCACTTGCTTTTCCATCGAGTAATGCACCAAAAATTAGGCTTTCCGCATATTGCGGAAGTAATACTTCTAGAATTTCATCTGCAGATGGCTCAAATTCATAAGAAGCAGTTGTACCCGTTTCTACTGCAATATCCGAAAGTGGGAGTACTTTTTTCTCTGTAACCTCGTGAGAAATAGCACTTACAAAGTGGTTGTAGTACATATAAAGTTCGTCATATGTTCCATCCGTGAACATACCAACAGCTTTTCGCGCTATTTCTTTAATATCGGAGAAAGCTGGTTGGTCTGGTAACCCTACTATTGATCCGATTACATTCGAACCACGTTTAACGAAGAAATCATTCCCCATACGACCGATTGCAAAGATTACATACTCCTCCTTAGAAGCGTGTCTTTGTGCAATTGCATTGGAAACAGTACGTATAATGTTACTGTTGTATGCACCTGCTAATCCACGATCTGCAGTAATGACTAGGTATGCCGTCTTTTTCACAGGACGAGATGTTAGCATTGGATGACTAGCATCATGTGTACCGTTCGCAATAGATGCTACTACTTCTTGTATTTTCCCCATGTAAGGAACATATGACTTCGCATTTTCCTCTGCACGGTTCAATTTGGAAGCAGAAACCATTTGCATGGCTTTCGTAATTTGGCTTGTTTTCTTAGTAGACGTAATTCTTCCTTTTATGTCGCGTAATGATGCCACTGGTATTTCACCACCTTATCGTTTTTTTTCATTCAGATCTAAGAATTATTCAGATTTAGCGAAAGTCTTTTTAAATGCAGTGATTGCATTGTTTAAGTCTTCTTCTGAAGGAAGATCTTTAGTCGTACGAATATGATCTAAAACGTTAGTGTGGTTTGAATCTAACCAGCTGTATAGCTCTGCTTCAAAACGAGAAATATCTTTTACAGGAATATCATCTAAATGTCCGCGTGTTAGAGCGTATAAAATAACAACTTGTTTTTCCACTTTGATTGGATTGTTCAAGTCTTGTTTTAGTACTTCTACTGTGCGCACACCACGGTTAAGTTTTGATTGAGTAGCTGCGTCAAGATCTGATCCAAATTGAGAGAACGCTTCAAGTTCACGGTATGCAGCTAAGTCTAGACGTAGTGTACCCGCAACTTTTTTCATTGCCTTAATTTGTGCTGAACCACCAACACGAGATACAGATAAACCAGGATTGATTGCTGGACGTACACCCGAGAAGAATAGATCAGATTGTAAGAAGATTTGACCATCTGTGATAGAAATAACGTTTGTTGGAATATAAGCAGAGATATCTCCAGCTTGTGTTTCAACGAACGGTAAAGCAGTAATTGATCCCGAACCTAATGTTTCGTTCAATTTCGCTGCACGCTCAAGTAAGCGGCTGTGTAAGTAGAATACATCCCCTGGATATGCTTCACGACCTGGAGGACGACGAAGAAGTAATGAAAGCTCACGGTAAGCAGCTGCTTGTTTTGTTAAGTCATCATATACTACTAATACGTGTTTACCTTCGAACATGAACTCTTCCGCCATCGTTACACCAGCATAAGGAGCTAGGTAAAGTAATGGAGCTGGAGCTGATGCAGAAGCTGTAACTACGATTGTATATTCTAAAGCACCTTTTTTACGTAGTGTTTCTACTACGTTACGTACTGTTGATTCTTTTTGACCAATAGCAACATAGATACAGATCATATCTTGGTCTGCTTGGTTAAGAATTGTATCAATTGCTACAGATGTTTTACCTGTTTGACGGTCACCAATGATTAACTCACGTTGTCCACGTCCAATTGGTACAAGAGCGTCGATCGCTTTAATCCCAGTTTGAAGTGGCTCATGTACAGATTTACGTGCCATAACTCCTTGTGCTGGGCTTTCGATAGGACGAGTCTTAGTTGCTGCAATAGGACCTTGTCCGTCAACTGGTTGGCCAAGTGGATTGACAACGCGTCCAATCAATTCTTTTCCAACAGGTACTTGCATAATACGGCCAGTTCGACGTACTTCATCGCCTTCTTTGATGTCCGTGTATGGTCCAAGGATAACGATACCAACGTTGTTCGCTTCCAAGTTTTGTGCCATACCAAGTACACCAGTAGAGAATTCTAATAATTCTCCAGCCATGACGTTGTCGAGGCCATGAGCACGAGCGATACCGTCCCCAATAGTGATTACCGTACCAACTTCGCTTACTTTCATCTCAGATTCATAGTTCTCAATCTGCTGTTTAATCAAGACACTGATTTCTTCAGCTTTGATGCTCATGTATGTCACCTCTCATAATTCATAATATTAACCGATTAAATTACGTTTTAAGCGCTCAAGCTTTGTGCTCAATGTGCTGTCGTAAATTCGGTTTCCGATTTGAACACGCATTCCACCGATTAGAGATGGATCTACGATGTTGTGTATACGTAAGGATTGTTTTCCTACATTTTTAGCAAATGAAGCCGATACGCTTGCGCGTTCTTCTTCTGTCAATGCACGAGTTGTATAAACTTTTGCATCTGCTACACCTTGTGCATCATTAGAAAGTTCCATAAACTCAGCGATGATATTTGAAACCTCATCCAATCTTTTTTTATCTAATAACACTAGAAGTGTATTGATTACCATTGGATGTGCCTTTACGAAAACTTCACGAATTAGAGCTTTTTTCTTGTCTAAAGAAAGCTTTGGGGATGTGAAAATATCTTTCAAATCCTTGCTACCATTCCAGACAATGTTTAGCTCACGTAAGTCGTTTTCCACTGCAGGCAATTCATTTTTTTGTTGAGCAAGCTCAAACAATGCGATGGCATAACGTTTTGCTACAGTTGAATTACTCACTTAACTTCGCCTGCCTTCGCAATCGTAGCATGAATTAAAGCACGATTATCTTCTTCCGATACTTCTTTCTCCAGAACTTTCGCTGCTGCAAGTACAGAAAGTGAAACGACTTCTTCTCGTACCGCTGCAATCGCTCTTTCTTTTTCTGTATCGATTTCACGAATAGCAGATTCTTTCAAACGCGCAGCTTCCGCACGAGCAGTAGAAATAATTTCTTCTCGAGATGCTTCGCCTTGCTTCTTTGCATTTTCTACAATCGCCAATGCTTCTGTACGTGCTTCTTTTAATAAGTCACGTTGTTCTTCAAGTAAACGCTGTGATTCTTGACGGCTAGTTTCTGCAGCCTCGATTTCACTTGCGATTAATTCTTCACGTTGAGTCATAATTCCCATAAGTGGACCCCATGCCACTTTTTTCAGAAGAATCATAAGTAGGGTGAAGAAGAATAATGTAGCTAGGATGTCCCATACGTTTAAACCATTATGTGAACTTCCAGCTTGAAGTACGAGGTATTCAAAAGACACGATTGTTTCACTCCTTTCAAACGCTAATAAGAGATCTTTCTTCTATAAAGGTAAACTTTGAAGTTTATTTTCTATTTCAAATAGGTATTCATAAAGAGAATGGCGGATAATAGTTTCCGCCATTATAGACTTTGCTTATTGATTATGAGTTTAATGTAATGAACGCGATAACTACTGCGATAATCGGCACGGCTTCAACTAACGCTACCCCGATGAACATTACTGTTTGAAGAGCTCCACGAGCTTCTGGTTGACGAGCGATACCTTCTACTGTTTTAGAAACGATAAGACCGTTCCCGATACCTGCACCAAGTGCACCTAAACCAACTGCGATAGCTGCTGCTAAAAGACCAATTGAACCTACCATTGTTTAATTTCCTCCTTGGAATGTTGTTTTATTTTTTTCTGCCTAGTTTCCTAAACAGTTATATTAATGGTCTGACGACACTTTATGTGACATATAAACCATTGTTAACATAACGAAAATGAACGCTTGGATTCCACCAACGAAGATGGAGAAACCTTGCCAAGCCATTGCTGGAATAATAGCTCCTACGAAGCCCATAATTCCTGATGTTGCTAATCCTGCAAGTAGTCCTAAAAGAACTTCCCCTGCATAGATGTTTCCGTAAAGACGTAAACCGAGTGTCAACGTATTTGCGAATTCTTCGATAATTTTTAACGGAAATAGAAATGGGAGTGGTTGGAAATAATCTTTACCATACCCCTTGAAGCCTTTCATCTGAATACCGTAGTAATGTGTTAAAACGATAATCATCACAGCGAGCGTCATGGTGACTGTTGGATCTGCTGTTGGTGATTTCCACCAAAGGTCTCCGTTATAAGTGATTGAAAACGGTAGTCCTAATAAGTTCGCTACTGCGATAAACATAAGTAATGTAATCCCAAGAACATGGAATCTTCCACCTGTTTTCCAATCGAAGTTACTTTTGATAATCCCTTTCACGAAGTCCATAATCCACTCCATGAAGTTTTGCATACCAGTCGGTTTAAGCTTTAGGTTTCTTGTTGCAAAAAATGCAATTAAGAAAACGATAAGAGATGTAACAAATAACATTAAGATATTTGACCAGTTACCTGTCATGCCCCAAAGCACAAATTCTGGATTTGTGTGTCCCACGATTCTTTCACCTCTCTTTCAAATACTCATGGCTGATTTCTTGCATGAAACATTAACCGTTCTACTAAGAGTAGAACATAGGGAATCATTAATCCAATTACCGTGCTAATCAGGTGGATTTTTTCTGGGAAGGTGATGGCTAGTGCCACCGCAGCTACCCCCGATGCAAAACGAAGGGATGTCCCTAGTTTAGCACGTCCTTTACCACTTTCTATCACACGATCGAATTTCTCCATTCTACGGACTAGGATCCAAAAATTATACAGACCAAATATAGAACCAATTGCTAATCCTGCAAAAACAGTAGGATAAGGGGTGAATGCCCAGCCTAACACACATGCCGAGAGCAAAAAATATATGTACTTTTTCTGCCTCGCAAAGATACGTTGCATTTCTAACATTGATCTTTAGTCTCCTGAATCATATTTTCGAATGGTAGTAATGAGTGCTAGTATACCAATCGCAAGACCGGCTAATAGACAAATTACTAAAAAAACTGGAGCAGTGCTATATGTACGGTCTATCCACATTCCTGCAAATATCCCTAACAATATAGAACCAACAAGCTGTGAGAGAATCGCCGAATATATTGCTATCCCTTGTAACGGACGTCTAAAATGACGCATAAAAGTGCCCTCACCTTTTTTCCTTAATAAGTAAAAACTGTGAGTCTAGTAGAAAGTTGATACATCAAGTGTTTCAAGCATGAAACCCCTATCATGATTATCCTTTGTAAGCATACAATAGGGGCTTTTTGATGTCAATTGTTACAAGTGAAAAACTTCACTCAAAGAACTTTTTTGACATTTTATCGACAAATTTAAATTTTCATTTCATTCGTTCATTAAATATTTTTTCAAAAACTCAACGATTCTTTCGGAAGCTTTACCATCTCCATAAGGATTGCTAGCTTTGGACATTTTTTCATAAGCTTCTTTATTAGAAAGCAATTCGTTCGCCAATTGGAAGATTGTCTCTTCTTCTACTCCAGCTAGTTTTAGCGTCCCAGCGTCAATTCCTTCAGGTCTCTCAGTTGTATCTCTTAATACGAGAACCGGCTTTCCTAGAGATGGTGCCTCTTCCTGCACTCCTCCTGAATCAGTTAGTATAATGTGGGAACGGGCTGCAAAGTTATGAAAGTCTAGCACTTCTAAAGGCTCAATGAGGTGAACTCTGTCGTTTTCTCCTAGGATATCATTTGCAATCTCTCTAACAGCCGGATTCATATGAACTGGATATACGACCTGTACGTCATCATGTAGTGCTAGCAAACGGTTAATCGCTCGGAACATATTACGCATTGGATCGCCGATATTTTCTCTACGGTGCGCAGTTAGAAGAATCATTCTGCTATCGGACAGTTTTTCTAAGATTGGATGTGAATAATCTTCTCTTACAGTAGTTTTCAATGCATCAATTGCTGTGTTTCCTGTCACAACGATAGTATCTGCTTTTTTGTTCTCTGCGAGAAGGTTTTGCTTCGATTTTTCCGTAGGAGCAAAATGAACATCTGCCATAACTCCTGTCAGCTGACGATTCATCTCCTCTGGGAATGGAGAGTATTTATTCCAAGTTCTTAAGCCTGCTTCTACATGACCAATTGCAATTTGGTTATAAAAAGCAGCTAAACTTGCAACAAAGGTTGTGGAGGTATCTCCATGAACGAGCACAATATCCGGCTTTGCTTCCTTCATCACAGCATCTAAGCCTTCTAGAGCACGAGTTGTAATTTCAACAAGTGTTTGACGGCTTTTCATCATATTTAAATCATAATCCGGAGTTATTTGAAACGTTTCCAGAACTTGATCAAGCATTTCACGGTGCTGGGCGGTCACCGTTACAATTGATTGAATCTCTGGATGCTTTTGTAGTTCTAGAACAAGTGGAGCCATTTTAATGGCTTCCGGTCTTGTCCCAAAAATGGTCATTACTTTCCATTTTGTCATGTAAACTGCTCCTTTTTATTTGGTTCCGAATAAACGGTCTCCTGCATCTCCTAAACCAGGAACGATATATCCGTGGTCGTTTAACTTTTCATCTAATGCTGCAATGTAGATATCCACGTCAGGATGAGCGTCTTGAAGTGCTTTTACTCCCTCTGGAGCAGCTATTAAACACATAAATTTGATGCTAGTAGCACCACGTTTTTTTAAGGAGTTTACTGCCTCGATTGCAGAGCCACCTGTCGCAAGCATCGGATCTACTAGGATAAAATCACGCTCTGCCACATCTGCTGGAAGCTTTACATAGTACTCAACAGGTAGCAATGTTTCTGGATCGCGGTAGAGTCCGATATGACCAACCTTTGCAGCTGGAATTAGCTTTAAGATTCCATCCACCATTCCAATACCTGCTCGAAGAATAGGCACGATCCCAAGCTTTTTACCAGCCAATACCTTTGAAGTAGTTCGTTGTACAGGCGTATCTACCTCTGTATCTTCTAATGGTAAATCACGTGTAATTTCGAACGCCATTAATGTCGCAACTTCATCCACTAGTTCACGAAATTCCTTTGTCCCAGTGTTGACGTCACGAATATATGTAAGTTTGTGTTGGATAAGTGGGTGGTCAAATACGTATACTTTTGTCATTTGGCATATCTCCTCTATTCATTTATTTTCAAATCCTATAAATTATAGCAAACAAACTACACTACATTCTAGTAATGTCATTAATTTCATTATTCCGCATATTGGATATCCGAAATTCTGAAAGTTCCCAACTAGGATGTTCTTTCTTGGCCTTAAGTATTCTTGTGGTGAAAGTAACACTTAGGTCGGGTAGCTGGGACAAAACAACAGCCCAGCATTTAATATTTTGATGAAGTCGTATGCTTTCTTTATTTTAATAACGTGAGATTCTTCACTGCGTCGGATGCTTTCCGCGGAGGCCAACAGGATGTTGGTCAGGAAAACGTTGTCACACGATGTGACGCTTTTAGTTTTCCTTCCGTCTCTCCCTCGCGCTTTCCCGCAGGAGTCACCGACGCTGTTCCGAACCATTGGTCCTAACTTCTAATAAATAAATCTTGATAAGAATCTTATAAAAAATATGCCACACATAAATACTTTCTTACTTTTTTATATAAGAATTCACTTCTGTCTCAGCACCATTTCGTGATAATCACATCATCATTTCAAGCATGAATATCTTAATAATTTCCTATGTGCAGCTTTCATTCAGCCTATTATAAAAAGGAGCCAGTTTCACCAGCTCCTTTTCGCCTAATTAATTATATAACGGAAATTTTTGTGTTAATGTTTGCACTCTTGATTTTGCTTCTTCTAATACGCTAGCATCCTCATGGTTTTTAAGAAGCTTCGCAATAATAGAAGCGATTTCTACCATTTCTTCTTCTTTAAAGCCACGTGAAGTAACAGCAGGCGTACCAATACGAACACCAGATGTGATGAACGGGCTAGATGTATCGAATGGGATGGTATTTTTATTTGCAGTAATGCCAGCCTCATCTAATACATGCTCTGCTACCTTACCAGTTAAGCCTAAAGCAGATACATCTAATAGCATTACATGGTTATCTGTACCACCTGATACAATACGAATGCCTTCTTTTGTTAGACTGTCTGCTAAAGTTTTTGCATTCGCTACTACTTGTGCTTGATATTCTTTAAACTCCGGTTGAAGAGCCTCGCCAAAAGCCACAGCCTTCGCCGCAATTACATGCATTAGTGGTCCGCCCTGAATACCCGGGAAGATTGTTTTATCAATTTTTTTAGCAAACTCTTCTGTTGTTAAGATCAGTCCTCCACGAGGTCCGCGAAGCGTTTTATGAGTCGTGGAAGTGACGAAATGAGCGTGCGGAACTGGGTTAGGATGAAGACCAGCAGCTACAAGACCTGCAATATGTGCCATATCAACGAATAAGTAAGCTCCTACTTCATCTGCAATCGCACGGAACTTTTCGAAATCAATAACGCGAGAGTATGCGCTAGCACCAGCAACGATCATTTTCGGCTTGTGCTCTAAAGCAATTGCACGAACTTCTTCATAATCTATCATTTCCGTCTCTTTATTTACACCATATTCAATAAAATTATATTGAATTCCACTAAAGTTAACAGGAGAACCATGCGTCAAATGTCCACCGTGAGAAAGGTTCATCCCCAGTATCGTATCGCCAGGCTGTAGAGCAGTCATGTAAACTGCCATGTTTGCTTGTGAACCAGAGTGTGGCTGAACATTCGCATGCTCTGCACCAAAGATTTCCTTCAAGCGATCACGTGCAATGTCTTCTACTACATCCACATGCTCACATCCACCATAGTAGCGTTTGCCAGGATATCCTTCTGCGTACTTGTTGGTTAATACAGAGCCCTGTGCTTCCATTACTGCTTCTGATACAAAGTTCTCAGATGCGATTAGCTCGATATTTGCTTGTTGACGCTTTTTCTCTGCCAGCATTGCTTCATAAACTGCTTGATCTTGCTTTTCAATCATTTTCACATTCAGTTCCCCCTCTAATATCATCCGTAAAATGCACGAGCTCCACCTATTAGCTTAGGTCTAGTGTTGGCAA
Organism: Psychrobacillus sp. Z16_25; assembly: GCF_056856695.1. Taxonomy (NCBI): domain Bacteria; kingdom Bacillati; phylum Bacillota; class Bacilli; order Caryophanales; family Bacillaceae; genus Psychrobacillus; species Psychrobacillus sp. Z16_25. The sequence goes on from NZ_JBXEOV010000004.1 coordinate 114,723, forward strand.
TCGTCACAATTGCTTCTCCCACCTGCTTTATAGATGTCCGAATAGGCACCACAACAGGCTGCAGCTGCATTCCTATCATTGTTTGCCCAATATCTATTCCTGCCCTTGCTTGTACCTGCTCCACAACCACCGGGTCATCAAGCTGAGTGTAAGCATAGGCTGACATTGACCCGCCTGCGCGAGCAATTGGGATCACAGCAACTTCCGGAAGTCGAAAGTATTGCTGAGCTTTCCTTTCTAATGTAACTGCCCGATTAATATGTTCACAGCCTTGAAAGGCCAAGTGAATTTTATGGCGGTCAGCAAATTCTTTTAAAGGTAGAAATAGAGCCTCTGCCACATCCATTCCCCCAGCAGTTCCTATCCTTTTCCCTATTACTTCAGAGGTAGAGCAGCCAATGATAAAAAGGTCTCCCTCTTGAAAATTAATTTGCTGCTCCACTTCCAGGAGAAGCTGTTCCATTTGCTGTTTCCACAAATTCGCTTCCATCTGAAATCCTCTTTTCTTTCTTACTTATTTTCTAAAGCTGTAATTTTTTCAATACGACGGGCATGGCGTCCACCTTCAAAGTCCTGAGCAAGCCAAGTTGCTACGATTTCTCTAGCTAATCCTGGTCCTATTACTCGCTCTCCCATCGCTAATACGTTCGAATCGTTGTGACATCTGGTTGCCTTTGCTGAAAATACATCATGTACTAATGCACAGCGGATACCTTTGACTTTATTGGCAGCAATGGACATACCAATTCCTGTACCGCAAATTAGAATACCTCGATCAAATTCTCCACTTGCGACTCCTTCTGTAACTGGAGTTGCATAGTCTGGATAATCAACAGAATCATCATTGTTAGGCCCAAAATCCTTATAGGACAGTCCAAGTTCTTCAAGCTGCTGAATAATTTCTTTACGAAGGTTGTTGCCCCCGTGGTCTGAAGAAATTGCTATTTTCAACTTGCTCCCTCTTTTCTGTTTAGTACTCGACATCATCATATCATTTTTTACAATAAAAAAATACAATCTTATTTACACTTAGTTACCAGGAAAAAAAGAACAGACTTTTGATTTTGAGAGGTATGCATGGTCTTAATTAATTTTTCACAATAAGCGTAAGCGGTAATAGAAATCATTAATACTGAAATAAAAATGAATGAGAACTCAAAGGTGCTTTCTTATTATTGAACCTCAAGGTTCTTCGCTGCGTCGGACGCTTTCCGTGGGGGCGTAGTAAGCCAGCACCCAGCGTCCAGCCAGAACGGAAATCAACCTCAAGTTATGGCGAAGAACCAAATACACAAAAAAAGGATATTCCCTCAAGAATGAAATCTATTTTGGCCTGCCCTCACTAACTGCTCTTCTACATGAACTTCCCGTCTTTTCTTCCAATAAAAAAGATACCGAGAGTCATCTCGATATCTTCACCATTTATTTTTCAGGAATAGAAGTGCGGTCAAATTGAGAAATTACTTTGAATAGTTCCTCCGATTGACGCTTCAAGTCTTCTGATAGCATGTCTATTTGTTCGATAGATCTTGCTTGTTCATCTGTTGCGCTTCTTACCTCTTCTGCTCCAGCAGATGTTTCTTCTGCTATCGCCGCAACCTCTTGCGATTGTTGAGCAGTCGATTCAATGTTCGTTAACTGTCTTTCTACTAATGAAGAAATTTCTACAACAGATTCTGCCATCTCATGAATCTGATTGGACATCCCTTCTACAGCAGCGTTTGTTTCAGATACTCGTTTCGCTTCGGATGCAGCAAAGCTTACTTGACTAGTCATTTGGTGGACCACCGTTTGGACATCCTGTTGAATCGCCAGTATGAGCCCTGAAATTCCCTGCACGGCCTTGGCACTTTCATCCGCTAGCTTTCTAACCTCTTCCGCTACTACAGCAAAGCCTTTCCCATGCTCTCCTGCTCGTGCAGCCTCAATGGATGCATTCAGTGCAAGTAAGTTTGTTTGTGCCGCAATATCTCCGACAAGCTGAATGATGCTTTCGACCTTCCCTGCATTCTCTTCCAACTGATGTATATTGCCTAATGCCGACTCATTGCCAGCAGCAATTTTTTGTATACCATTTACTAAGGATTGGATTACTTCCGTCGTTTGTGCCAGACCAGCAATCATGTCCTTTGATTGCACAGAGGACTTTTCTGCATGTTTGTTTACCTCTGAAGCTAGGATTCTTACATCCTCTACAGCTTCAGCCGTCTCTTGAACAGCAATCGCTGATTGTTCAGCTCCTTCTGATATCTGTGCGATAGTTGAAGCAATTGCTTCCGCCTGATCAGAGGCAACAGATGACTCTGCGGAGAGCCTTTGAACTGTATTATTTGTTTTATCGAAATTCTCTTCAATTCGTTGCACCATTTCTCGAAGATTTTCTAGCATAGATTGGAAGGCAACTGCAACAGAATGTATTTCATCTTTTGATTTAGGAACATCTACATCTATCCCTATTTTCCCCTCTGATGCAAGGTTTGCTACCTTCTCTAGGTTGAAAAGAGGTCTTATAATTAGGCCACTAAAAATATACGCCAGTAGACCAGACCAAAAGATTCCTAAACCATATGTAAGAATTTCAAATTGGACTGTTCCAAGTGGAAAGTTCGGCCAAGTTGACTGAATATATGGATGGACATAATTAATGAACAATGCACTTGTAGAATACGTTATAAGAGCTAAAATTGTAACAAATAGTACTATTTTCTTCTGAAGACCAAAAGTGTGCTTCTTCTTTCTTCCCTGCATTCTTACTCCCCCTGTAGCTTCTTCACCAGCTTATCCGTAAGTGTTTTCAGCTCCTCATAGGTTCTTTCGTAAATAAGCATATTCCCACCGTAAGGATCAGACACATCTTCTATATCGTCTGGCGTCACAAATTCTTTATACATATAGATCTTCGATATTGCTTCTGGGAATGAAAGAATAAGAGCGTGCTTATGAGAAGCTGTCATTGTTAGAATTAAATCTGCCCATTCCACCAAGGACTTTGTCACTGTTTTTGCTTTATGAGAAAAAGGGACTCCCGCTTTATCTAGTGCTAATTGGCTGTTCATTGACATATCAGCACCATCAGCACCATAGATACCTGCTGAGCGAACATCCATCCCTTCTATATTTCTTGCCTTTAGTATTGCTTCAGCCATAGGGCTTCTACAAGTATTTCCAGTACACACAAACAATATATTCATGTAAATCATTCCTCATTTCTAGTATATAATAATCAGCGGCTAATTGCTTGAAAATTGTTAAATTTGTTGTAAAGTAGCTAGTCCCATTAATAATAAAACCAAACCTGCAAGCTTTGTTATTACAAGTCTATTCATCACCACGTTGTTATAGATAAGCTTTTGAGCAATAACGACAGAGAGAAAGGATAGGATCCCCGAACAGGATATAAAGAGCACTTGGTTTATCTTTAGCATACCAAACGATATACTCACTGAAAAGGAATCTAGGCTAGCAACTACTGCAAGCAAATAAGGAGGCATCAGTGGTTTTACCGTAGCTGACTTACTTACTAGCATTTGAACTCCTAATAAGGACAATAGAACACCCGATAGGTAAGGACTGGCATGCTCTAAATAAGTTTGGACAAATACACCCGCATAATAACCAAGTAAGGGGAAAAGCATATGTAAAGATGCTACCCATGCAGCTAACGTCCACATTTGTTTTTTATAGGATATAAGAGAAAACAAGATGAGAACATCCACTGATAACAACAAACTAGCTAGTATTTCACGCCACAAAAAAATCTCCCCCATCTATTCGCATAATAAAATGTATGCAAAGTAATAGGAGAGAATACGCTTATCCTAGTTTTCTGTTTAATTCTTTCCTTAATTGGGGAACCAATTTCCATTTGCCGCCTTTTCAAGCCTGTTCATAATTGCTTTTCCTATTCCCTGCTCCGGAAAAACTGGAATTAACACAACATCCACATCCGTTTTGTCGCAGAATCTGAGAGCTTCGTATAACAGATGTGCTGCCTTTTCCATGTCGGTAGCCTCCCCTAGTGTAAAGTAGCTATCTGCCTCCTCGTTAGCATACTGCTCTACTGAAATGAGTGCTACTTTCTTTTCTTCCTTATGTATTCTCTTAATGGCATCGCTTATTTTTTCTTGTGATGCTTCAATTAAAAAGACGGGAGCTTCTGGTGCATAATGAGCATACTTCATGCCTGGAGCTTTTGGTGAAGCGGATGAATCAGATAGTTTCGCTTCATTTACAGTACCAACCACTTTTTCCAGCATTTCCTTTGTTACCCCACCCGGACGCAAAATAGTGGGAGTTTCTAATGTAAAGTCTACAACTGTTGACTCTAAACCTAAACCTGTAATGCCTCCATCCAGTATCAAGGGAATTTTTCCGTTTAAGTCATTGAGTACATGAGAGGCCTTCGTCGGGCTAGGCTTCCCGCTTTTATTAGCACTAGGCGCAGCCACTGGTTTCTTTAATAACTCTAAGAGCTGGAGAGCAACTGGATGATCTGGCATTCTCACTCCAACCGTTTGTAGCCCAGCTGTTACATTATTAGCCAACACTCCCTGCTTCAATGGCAATATAACTGTTAAAGGCCCTGGCCAAAAAGCATCCATACAAGCTTTTGCTAGTTCTGGAACATAGTCTATGAAGTCTTCTAGCGTTGTACGATCTGCAATATGCACGATTAACGGATTATCCTGAGGTCTTCCCTTTGCTTCAAAGATTTTTGTAACAGCTTCCTCGTTTGTAGCAATAGCACCCAGACCATAAACCGTCTCTGTTGGGAACGCAACTACTTCGCCATTTTTGAGGTAATCCACAGCTTGTTTATAACCATATTGACTTGTGGATAAGTTGTCCACAGAAATTAGTTTGGTCATTTTCAACTATTCTCTCCTTTCTCGCTCGTTTATCCACAAATTGTGTATAACTTGCAACTAATTGTGGAAAACTATGTGGAAAACTTTTTCTTCAACCATTCCCACACGAAGAATTTTGGTTTTTCTTCTTTTTTTTCTTCTTCTTTATAGCAGACCTTCGGAAATAAAGCACACCACCAATTATCTCCTCTTGCCTTTCCAATTGAAATGACGATAGAATCCACATTAGCTTGAGGAAGTATAGTTCCATTCCACTCCTTCGGTGGAAAAAGAGCATCTCCTCTAGAAACTGTTATTTGTTCATTGTATTTATTAGAAAGAGTAGAAACCGCAGCCTCTAGCTCCTGCATCGTTTTGTCTGCATTTTCATAATAGTTCAGGAGTATCGGAGCGATTTGCTCCTTTACTTCCATTTTCATTTGTTGATCATAAGCAGTATTACTATTCGCAATTAACCGTACGCGAGTTCCTTCTGCTTCATCAGTTCCTTGGAATAGTAGGAATAAAACCATTTGAATTACTAGTAGTGTCCAAACAAACAGTATGACAGCGTCTATTTTTTGACCAATTGAAGTTGCTCTTTTTATCTCGTAATCTGGTAACATGTAACATTCCTCCCTTAGGAACATTGTTACCAATAGATTCATAAGTTATTCAGCAATTGTACAAAAAACAAAACGATTTTTTCCGTTTATATCCTGCACTACTTCGACCACGCCTTGTGGAAATGCTTGCTCTAGTAGCTTTGCAACAGCCGGTCCCTGTTCATAGCCAATCTCAAAACCTATTAAACCAGGGGATTTCATCATCCCGGGTAGCCCTTCTGCCATTCTTCTATATAGCTGGAGCCCATCCTCCTCAGCAAAAAGTGCCAAGTGAGGCTCATAATCAATGACTGTATCCGCTAGGGTCGGTGCTTCTTCATGTGCTATATACGGAGGGTTGGATACAATAATATCCCATTTTTCTGATTGAAGTGGCTCTAGAAGATCTCCCTCTCGAAAGCTTATCTGGGCATTGTGAAGCTGTGCATTATTTCTAGCAACCTCCAAGGCAGCTGAAGAAATATCCGTAGCCGTTACCTCCATTTGTGGTATTTCTAGTTTCAGTGTCAAAGCAATTGCACCGCTACCCGTACCCACATCAGCGAGACAAATAGGCTTGTCTGAAAATAAAGCTGGAACTCGTTTTTTGATTTCCTCTATTAACTCTTCTGTTTCAGGACGAGGAATTAACACATGCTCATTCACTAAAAAATCTCTTCCATAAAAGGTTTCCTGACCAATAATGTATTGATAAGGTTTTCCTGTTATATGCTCTTCCACATAGCGCCAATACGTCTCAAAATCCTCTGTGGATATCTCGTCATACATAGATAGCATTAGCTGTGAATAATTTTTCCCAAGGACATGTTGCAATAAAAAACGGGCTACTCCTTTTTCACGATTATTTTCTTCTAAAAAAGAAGAAGCCCGGGTGAGGGCCTCATAAATTGTCTTAGACATTGGTATCGTTCATTCTTTCTAATTTATCTGCTTGGTCTGCGACAATCAAAGCATCGACTATCTCATCTAGTTTTCCCTCTAGAATTTGATCTAGCTTTTGAATTGTAAGACCAATACGATGGTCTGTTACACGGTTTTGTGGATAATTGTATGTACGGATACGCTCAGAGCGGTCCCCTGTACCAACTGCAGACTTACGTACTGCATCGTATTCGGCCTGTGCCTCTTGACGGAACTTGTCTGCCACACGAGCACGAAGAATTTTCATCGCTTTCTCGCGGTTCTTAATCTGTGACTTCTCGTCCTGCATTGAAACAGTGATCCCTGTCGGTAAATGCGTCATTCGAACAGCAGACATCGTCGTATTTACCGACTGTCCACCTGCTCCTGAGGATGCAAATGTATCTACACGAACATCCTTTTCATGGATTTCTACATCTACTTCTTCCGCCTCTGGAAGTACTGCCACTGTCGCTGTAGAAGTATGAATACGACCACCTGACTCCGTTTCTGGTACACGCTGCACGCGGTGTGCTCCATTTTCATATTTCATTTTCGAAAAGGCATTGGCACCATTGATCATGAAAATGATTTCCTTGTATCCACCTAAACCGGTTGGAGACGATTCCATCACATCCACTTTCCAATTTTGTGTTTCTGCAAAGCGGCTATACATACGGAAAAGGTTCCCCGCAAATAGTGCAGCCTCATCTCCACCGGCTGCCCCACGAATCTCCATAATAACGTTTTTATCATCATTTGGATCCTTCGGAATCAACAGCACACGTAAGCGCTCTTCTAGCTCCGTAATCTGGCCCTCTAAATCATTGACCTCTTCCTTCACCATTTCACGCATTTCCGCATCCAATTTTTCCTCAAGCATTTGCTTCGCATCTTGATATTGTTGCTTTACATCTTTATATTCGCGATAAGCATCTACCGTCGCCTGAAGGTCAGACTGCTCCTTTGAATACTGCCTAAGCTTCTTCGTATCATTTACTATATCTGGATCACTAAGTAATTCGTTTAACTTATCATAACGATCTTCCACCGATTGCAATCGATCAAACATCGACCTCACCTCGTTCTAATTAAATGTTTACTAGCTATTTATTATAAAGAAAAAGTAACAGGCATGCTACTTTTTATGGCACTGAACTTGAAAGAATTATTTTTGGAACTGGACAGAAAAGTAAATCGCCTCATTCGAAAGTCCGGCTGAATAAGAGTAAATCCTCCGAACGAGAGTAACCACCACTGGTCCTTCCGGTAGACATAGGCCATGCACTTCCACCACCTAACCGAGAGTAAATCCCGCTCGAACGAGAGTAACGGCCTCCGGTATTCCCAGCGGACATAGGCTATGCCTTCCCCCATCTTATAACCGAGAGTAAATCCTGGCTTTCCGAGAGTAAATCTCGGTCGAATGAGAGTAAACCTTCCGAATGAGAGTAAACCTTGTCTATCCGAGAGTAAACTTTCTCCTAACGAGAATAAACCTCGAATATCCGAGAGTAAATCCCACTCGAACGAGAGTAACGGCCTCCGATGTTACCAGCGGGCATCGGTCATGCACTTCCACCATCTAACCGAGAATAAATTCCGGCCATCCGAGAGTAAATCTCGGTCGAACGAGAGTAAACCTTCCGAATGAGAATAAACCTTGGCTCTCCGAGAGTAAACTTCCTATGAACGAGAATAAACCCCAGTTAACCGAGAGTAAACTTCCTCCGAACGAGAATAAATCCCGAATATCCGAGAGTAAATCCCGCTCGAACGAGAGTAACGGCCTCGGGTATTCCCAGCGGACATCGGCCATGAACTTCCACATCTAACCGAGAGTAACCGCGATTGCCACATAACTAGAAGACACAAGCCAAGCCTCCCAATTAAATTCCCAATCTACCTCTCCAAGTCTCCCCTAACTCTCTGTCCGAGATACTCTTCGTATCTATAAATAATTCGTCACTTTTAGTAATAAGTGAAATCCCAACCAAGCTATCACAATGGTGGATTGGCGTGACACTTACGGCAAACTGGATAGTAAGAATCATTCCCACCGATTTGGATTTGCTCGCCTGTATAGATTGGCTTGCCAGATTCGTCCACACGTAGGTTCATAATGGCCTTGCGCTGACAGAACCAGCAGATTGTTTTCATTTCTTCAATTTTGTCTGCATAGATCAGCATGTATTTGCTGCCTTCAAACATTTCGTTTTGGAAATCGTTTTTCAAGCCAAATCCCATAACTGGTATGTCTAGCTCGTCCACGATTTGAGTTAGCTGAAGAACGTGCTCCTTCTTCAGGAATTGCACTTCGTCTATTAGGACACAGTAAGGCTTTGGAGAATACTCCTTTACCATTTCGAATAAATTCGTATCGTCAAAGATAGCAATTGCTTTTCTTTTAAGGCCGATTCTACTCGATACATGACCAACCTCGTCACGGTCATCTATTCCAGGTGTGAAAATGAGGACAGGCTTGTTTTGTTCTTCGTAGTTATGTGCGACTTTCAGAATTTCAATGGATTTTCCGCTGTTCATAGCGCCGTGCTTGTAAAATAATTGAGCCATGGTATGGTATATCTCCTTCATCTATGTATTTGCATGAATTACTTCTAACAAAAATACCTGCAAAGCACCGGGTGCCTTACAGGTATTTTGCTTTTATTATTCTTTAATTCCGTATTTTTTGTTGAAGCGATCAACACGGCCATCCGCAGCTGCGAATTTTTGACGTCCAGTGTAGAATGGGTGACATTCGTTACAGAACTCGACTTTGATGTCTGATTTTACAGAACCAGTTGTGAAAGAGTTTCCACAAGAACAAGTTACTGTTGCTTCTTTGTAATCTGGATGAATTCCTGCTTTCATCATTATCTCTCCTCTCGCCCTGAACCATCCGGAACAGAGTTGGTTATGAAACTGATACCTTACACGATCCGTATTACTGTCAACCGTATATGTAGCAGAAATGTGTGAACTCACAATGAACATAATAACATGTCTTACTTATATATACAAGCGGTTGATTTTGAAAAAATTATAGGGATACTTTTCCGCTACGGTGCGCTTTCATCTCTTCTGCAAGCTGTTCAAAGAATCCTTCGTTCGTCTTCGTTTGACGTAATTTTCTTAGGAAACGTTCTGCAAAATCAGGAGAATCTGAGAAGGTTTTTCTAATCGCCCAAAGCTTATCTAGTTGATCTTTTGGAATCAATAACTCCTCTTTACGAGTACCAGAGCGTCTGATATCGATTGCTGGGAAAATACGACGTTCTGCTAGGCTTCTATCTAGATGAAGCTCTAAATTCCCTGTTCCTTTGAATTCCTCATAAATTACTTCATCCATACGTGACCCGGTATCAATTAAAGCAGTTGCTAGAATAGTTAAGCTTCCGCCCTCTTCAATATTTCGTGCTGCACCGAAGAAACGCTTCGGACGATGGAATGCAGCGGGGTCAATACCACCTGAAAGAGTTCTTCCGCTTGGAGGAATAACCAAGTTATAGGCACGTGCTAAACGTGTAATAGAATCCATTAAAATAATAACATCTCTTTTATGCTCTACTAGACGCATGGCTCTTTCTAGAACTAGCTCTGCCACCTTCACATGGTTTTCAGGTACTTCATCGAAAGTGGAGCTTACAACATCTGCCTTTACAGAACGTTCGATATCCGTTACCTCTTCAGGACGTTCGTCGATTAATAGAACAATTAGTTCTGCATTTGGGTGGTTCGTTGTAATAGCATTCGCAATCTCTTTAATTAATAACGTTTTCCCTGCTTTAGGGGGAGCTACTATTAAACCACGTTGCCCAAACCCAACTGGTGCAACCAAGTCCATGATTCTAGTAGAAAGTTTTTCAGGTGTCGTTTCAAGCTTTACATGACGATCCGGATATAAAGGTGTAAGACCTGGGAAATGTACACGTTCCTTTGCAATCTCTGGGTCCTCCCCGTTTACTAGCTCCACATGCAAAAGACCATAGTATCGCTCACTTTCCTTTGGTGGGCGTACCTTTCCTGTTACTTTATCTCCGTTTCTTAAATCGAATCTTCTAATTTGAGAAGCCGAGATGTAGATATCCTCTGAGCTTGGAGAGTAGTTAATCGGACGCAGGAAGCCAAATCCTTCCTGCTGGATAATTTCCAATACTCCCTCCATAAAGAAGAAGCCTTCTTGCTCAGCACGAGATTTTAAAATAGCAAATATTAGTTCCTTTTTTGATAACTTGCTATACGCAGGAATCTTATATTTTCTTGCTAGGGCATAAAGCTCTTTTAACGTCATGTTTTCCAATTCATTGATTGTTGTTTGTGTCATAAGCACGCACCACTCTTTTTATTTTTTTCTTTGCATTGTTTGGGTTAATTTAGATGAAGTAAATATTAGAGGATATCCGGCAGAGCTTAGTCTGCCGGAAATTCTTTGGAAAGTTCAAATTAAAGAACAAGATTTGGTTTTTTGTTTAAGCTATGGCGTCCTTCTACAAATCGAATTGTTCCTGATTTTGCACGCATAACAATAGAATGTGTAGAACTAAATGCTCCTTTGAATTGTACCCCACGTAAAAGCTCGCCATCCGTTACGCCTGTTGCAGCAAAAATAGCATCATCGCCTTTTACCAGGTCTTCCATTCTAAGAACTTTGTTTACGTCTAATCCCATTTTAATACATCTTTGAAGCTCTTCATCACTTTGTGGAAGCAGTCTCCCTTGAATTTCTCCACCTAGGCATTTTAAACCTACAGCAGAGATAACTCCTTCAGGTGCTCCTCCTGAACCAAAAAGAATGTCTACACCAGTTTCATCAAATGCAGTATTAATAGCCCCTGCCACATCTCCGTCTGTGATTAGCTTAATACGTGCTCCAGCAGCTCGAATCTCTTCGATGATTTTTTGATGTCTAGGTCTGCCTAAAATGGTAGCAACTACATCCTCTATATCCTTGTTTTTAGCACGTGCAACAGCTCGTAAGTTATCAATTACAGGTGCATTAATGTCTACTTGTCCGACTGATTCTGGACCAACCGCTAATTTATCCATATACATGTCTGGCGCGTGAAGAAGGTTTCCTCGGTCTGCCACCGCAAGAACTGCTAGTGCATTCCAGCCTCCAGAAGCAACGATATTCGTCCCTTCTAATGGGTCAACAGCGACATCTACTTGCGGTCCACCTGAACCATGTCCAAGCTTTTCTCCAATATAGAGCATCGGTGCTTCGTCCATCTCACCTTCCCCAATCACTACTACACCCTCCATTGGGATAGTATCAAATACGGTTCTCATTGCGCTTGTAGCAGCATCATCTGCTTCATTCTTTAATCCGCGTCCCATCCAGCGAGCAGATGCTATCGCTGCTGCTTCCGTTACACGGACTAATTCCATTGATAAACTACGTTCCATTTTCTTTGTGCCTCCCGATTTACGGTCTTGTTGCTTCCGCTCTGTTTTACTTTCTGTACCATTGTAGCACATTTGTCAAATATGAAAAGCAGGTATTTCCTGATAATAGGAGCCTATTCGCTCTCCAGCTCAATTTCCTTTATGGTGACTTTACGAACATCCGCACCTAGGCCTCTTAGCTTATCAATAAGGGAGCTATATCCACGCTCAATGTGGTAAATATCTTGTATTTCTGTCTCTCCATCTGCAATTAGCCCAGCTAATACCAAGGCAGCGCCTGCACGTAAATCACTTGCCCGTACATTGGCAGCCTCTAATTTAACAGGTCCTGTAATAATAGCAGTCCTTCCATCTACACGACCGATTGCATTCATTCTTCTTAGTTCATCGATTTGCTTGAAGCGAGCAGAATAAATAGAGTCAGTAATTACAGAAGTACCGGTAGCCTGTGTCATTAAAACAGAAAAGGGCTGTTGTAGGTCAGTTGGGAAGCCTGGATAAACAAGGGTCTTCACATCGACAGCTTGTAAATTGCTGGATTTAGGAATAAAGATTTTTTCTTCATGCTCCTCTACTTGAACCCCCATCTCTCGTAGCTTAGCTGTTAATGCTTCCACATGGAATGGGATGACATTATCGATAGTGACACCATCTCCCGTCAAGGCAGCCATAATCATAAATGTTCCAGCTTCTATACGGTCTGGTATAATTGTGTGCTTTGTTCCATGAAGTTCCGGAACACCATCAATTCTTATGACATTTGTACCTGCACCTTTAATTTTGGCACCCATATTGCTAAGAAGAGTAGCCACATCAATTATTTCCGGTTCTTTTGCCGCATTTTCAATGATTGTACGGCCCTTTGCCATTACCGCTGCAAGCATAATGTTAATGGTCGCCCCCACGCTAACTACGTCTAGATAGATCTTGGAGCCAACCAATTCATTTGCTCTTAAGTAAATTGCACCGTGCTCATTACTTACTTGAGCTCCAAGTGCCTCAAAACCTTTTATATGCTGGTCAATCGGTCTTGGTCCAAGATGGCAGCCGCCAGGTAAACCAATCGCCGCTTTTTTAAATTTGCCTAACAGCGCTCCCATCAAATAATAAGAGGCTCTTAGTTTTTTTATATTTCCATTTGGAAGGGGCATGTCTACAACCTCTGTAGGATCAATTACCATCGTACCGTCTTGAAAGGTAACCTTCGCTCCTACCTCTTCCAATATTTCTTTCAAGGTCCAAACGTCTGATATTTCCGGTAAGCCTTCAATTGTAACTGGAGAATTCGCCAGCAAGGAGGCAGGAATAAGCGCTACAGCACTATTTTTTGCCCCACTCACTTTTATCGTACCTTGGAGCGGTTTTCCTCCTCTGATTTTGTATACTTCCATATGTTTCTCCTTCATCTTGTTACTGGTTCTGACGATTTTTCCAATCTGCTAGAAACCCTTCAATTCCTTTATCAGTTAAAGGATGATTGAATAATTGTTTCAATACTTTGAAAGGAGTAGTAGAGATATGTGCACCATTGAGGGCTGCATCCGTAATATGCTGTGGATGTCTGATTGAAGCAGCAATGATTTCTGTATCAATATTGTGAATATCAAAGATCTGAGAGATTTTTGCAATTAATTCCATTCCATCATGTCCGATATCATCTAGTCTACCTAAAAACGGCGAAACATATGTTGCACCTGCACGAGCAGCAAGCAATGCTTGGTTCGCACTAAAGATAAGCGTAACATTTGTTTTGATTCCTTCCTTGCTAAACACGGAGCACGCCTTTAAGCCTTCCGGAGTCATTGGAAGCTTTACTGTAATATTTGGCGCAATCGCAGCAAGCTCTCTACCCTCTTTAATCATTCCTTCAGCGTCTAATGAAATAACCTCTGCACTTACAGAGCCATCTACTAATTCTGTAATTTCACGAAGTCTGTCGTGGAAAGAAATATTTTCTTTCGCCACTAATGATGGGTTTGTTGTAACTCCGGAGATGATTCCCCAAGAGTATGCTTCTTTAATTTCTTCAAAATTCGCTGTATCAATAAAAAATTTCATCTTCCTTATATCCTCCTCATGATGGAAAAACAGGAGAAGCGCCCATTGGACTCTTCTCCTTTGTTTCTATTTATATGGCAATTATGCTTTGTTAGAGCTTCCAAACTCACGCATTTTACCAATAACTGTTGTTTTAATTGCCTCGCGAGCTGGTATTAAATATTTACGTGGATCGTATTGTGTTTCATTTTCCGCTAAATATTGACGAATTGCTTTTGTTGCAGCAATTTGGTTTTCCGTGTTCACATTGATTTTGGCAGTACCTAGAGAAATGGCACGCTTAATATCATGAGTTGGGATCCCCGTACCTCCGTGAAGAACCAATGGTAAATCCGTCAGTTTGGAGATTTCCTCCATTTCCGCAAATCCAAGGTTTGGTTCCCCTTTATAAGGACCATGCACAGATCCAAGTGCAGGTGCTAAGCAATCAATCGCAGTGCGTTTCACTAATTCTGCACACTCCTGTGGATCAGCATAGATAACTCCATCAGCCACCACATCGTCTTCTTGACCACCTACTGTACCCAATTCTGCTTCTACTGAAACATTTTGAGCATGAGCATATTCTACCACTTTTGAAGTGATTTCTATATTTTCTTCAAAAGGATGGTGTGAAGCATCAATCATAACAGAGGTAAAACCAGCATCAATTGCTGCTTTACATTTTTCGTAGGATGAACCATGATCCAAATGAATCGCTACTGGAACAGTAATTTTATAGTCTTCCATAAGTCCTTTTACCATATGTACTACTGTAGTGAAGCCTCCCATATACTTGGCTGCTCCTTCTGAAACACCTAGAATTACTGGAGATTTTTCTTCCTCTGCAGCTTGGAGAATTGCTTGAGTAAATTCTAGATTATTAATATTGAATTGCCCAATCGCATAGCCTTCTTGCTTTCCTTTTTGTAGCATTTCTTTCATCGATACTAAAGCCATCCAAACGGACCTCCTTGATGTATAGTGTGTTATATAGTTGAAGTACAACAGCAAAGGAAATTCAGGAGATTCCCAGATAAAGCCGATGTTGGTTGCCTTCACTTTTCATACCCAATCATAACAAAAGCAAGCGATGTTTTCCACTGCCTGCTGATGTACTACTTATTTTAGTAAATTATTCACAGCGTCTCTTACTTCAAATATATCGAAGGGCTTTGTAAAATAGAGGGATGCTCCCAAATCCATCGCTTCTTGGATGAGATTTAGTTCTCCATACGCTGTCATCATCATAACCGGTAAGCTTGGATAGCTTTCTTTCAACCTTGTTAAAATTTGAATTCCATCCATTCCAGGTATTTTCATATCTAGTAATACGCCGTGCAGATTTTTCTTACTGGCTATTTCCAGTGCTTCACGCCCGCTTGACGCCAAGCTTACCTCATACCCCTCCTGCACAAATACCTCCTTAAGGAGCATCCGTATACCAACTTGATCGTCTACAATCAATAAATGCTTCAATGATTGACAACCCCTTTTTTCTATATTTCCCCTTATCAACCTTATTCGCTAATCATTTTACATTTCCTTCTAGCCAATAAGCTGTTTCATAGAAACAGGAACTTAATACTGTATAGTATACTTTTTTTAGGTATTTCGGGAATAAAATTCATCTTTCCTCCTCATAGAACCAACTACCTTGATGAGTATTTTAACAGAAAAGATGTATAATGATTTTTGAGGTGAAAAAAATGAAGATGTTCGTTACTCAATTAACTGGATTACTACAACGAATTGCTACTTCTGAGGAAGAAAACATAGAGGATACTGCAAGACTTTTAGCTCAAGCTCGTGCAGGGGAAGGAAATATCTACTTTGCTACCTTTGGTGAGATGGAAAGTGTACTTACCAATGCTATTCAAGCTGCTGAACCTTTCCCACGGTTAAAACGCTGGTCACCTGATGTGGAACTAGATCGATCTGATCGCGTGTGGATTATCACACGTTCCTCCAAAAACGAGGAGGCCCTCACATTAGCAAGAAAGCTCTACGATTCGTTCATCCCCTTTAGCGTGATGGCAAGCGAAGCACCTGGAGAGGAAAACCAGCTTTCTGAGCTGGCATACACCTATATATCCTTAAAAATCACAAAGGGTATACTCCCAGCCGAGGATGGCTCACGCGTAGTTCAACCACACAGCCTTGCCGCTATGTTTGTTTACGAAGCAGTGAAATGGAAACTAGACGAGATGTTTGGAACTGAAGAATAAATTCTTTAAAAGAATCCTTCCTATTATCTAATCAAAGGTTCAGTTAATGGAAAAGAATACAGTATATAGGAACACCAATAGAACAGCACTTACGATTTTATATTTTTGATGAAATCGTAAGTGCTTTCTTACTTTAAAAATGTGTGGTTCTTCACTGCGTCGGAGGCCAACAGGATGTTGGTCACAAAGGCATTGTCACACGATGTGACGTTTTTGCCTTTGTTCCTTTGTCACTCCGCTTTCGTCGCAAATAAATTTGCTATTCCCGCAGGAGTCACCGACGCTGTTCCGAACCACTAGCGTTAACTTCTAATAAATAAATCTTGATAAGAATCTTGGAAAAAGAATCTGTAACAAATCATAAAAAACTATTCTTTTTCATTTAAGAATTCACTCCTGTCCCTCTCTCACTTTGATGCATCGGTACTACAAGTGGCATAGGAATTTGTATCAACTCCCAAATTTAAGTATTCTTGTTACTTCTGGTGATAAAACACTTGCTAATTGGTTAGCTGAAGGAATAATTTAAGTTATCCAATTAAATTGCATTATAATTGCACCTTTGTTATTTTACAATCTGGTTCGATTGTTCAGTTAAACAACACTGTACAACTAAACTGACCTTCTTTACTCCTTCTTGAAGTAAAGCCCCCGTTAGTTGTATAAGAAAGAAAGGAAATTAATGTTGTTTAGCCAATAAGTTGACTAATTTACTACTTTCCCTTTGGCATTCAATATTTTAATTTCATAAGAGTCAATATTAGATACAGAATTTAGTTCCTTAGAATGAAGGATTTCATTCACTGCCTCTTCAATTTCCATTGCTAACTTATGTGCATCTTTATCTGAACCTTTTATTGAAGTTTGAATGCTAATTGATTTTTGATCCTCATTTTGATACTCAGTATTTAAATTTTCGTATACGTCGTAATCTTTAAGACCTTCCATTAAAGTCAATGCTATATCTGAAAGTTCTTTGTTAATTTTTTCAGTATCTACGGTAACGAAAGATAAATCCATTCTTTCTACAACAACTGTATAGTCCTTTAATGCGGAAGATTTAATTACATTTTTTGCAATGGACTCAATATCCTTTTTGACTGAATTAAAATATTCTTCATTCTCTTTAACTTGTATCTTGAATTCTATCTTTGAAGTCGTTTTTACACCAAATTCCAACTCATCATATTTCTCATGAATTTTTTCAGTTACCGTATTCAATGTAGAAAAATGTAGTTCTCGTTCTTTAGTAGATAAAGGTTCTGGTTCCTCCTTATTCGCAACAGCAGTATCAACTTCTGAAGGCTTATTTAACAGGCTAAATGATGCTATTCCCACTATAAGTATTCCAATAATAATCAATATCCTTTTTAACATATAATCCCTCCTGTTAAGAAGGTATGTCTTGTATCCCCTAAAAATGTCGCAATAACACAATTATCTCTTGTTGAATTAAACTGCCCCGTTTCTACAATAAGGACTTCATTACAAAGAGCTTTAAAAGTGTTTTATAAATTCGAAGATAACGTTATGATTTCAGACTCTTCACCATCTATTGATAATATTATCTGCGACGAAGAGGGAGTTTTAGTTTTCAATTCCAAAATATCTTCACCGTAATAGATGCCTTTTTTATCTAATTCTATATCATCTAAACCCCAAGTTGGGAAGTCATTACTTTCTACAAGTATTTTAAGTACACTTAGTTGTTCGGGTTTTTCCCCTTTATAGGTAATCTTTATACTCTGTATCTCTTTTCCCCAAGGATCATATTTAGTAATTAGTTCGCCGTTCCATTTTTCCCCTTCGCCTTTGAATGAAAGGCCACTATTATTTTGACAAGCCGCTAACATCAACATTAAACAGATAATTAAAACGCACTTAGAAATCTTTTTCAATGTAAGCTCCCCCTTTATGGTAATTAATAAACATTATACCAGATATTACTTATTCCACTATCCTGCCCCGTTTCTATAATAAGGAATTCAACAAAAAGAGCGTTAATCTCTTCTTGGATCAATGCACCCGTTAGTTGAGAAAGGTACTTACTGTATAACTTTAATTATCATAGTTAGAAACATAATAACCAATAAAACTATATGTATCCATACCATAGATTTTACGATTAATCCCGCCCAGACTTTTTTTCGTAAACCACAGTGAAGGACAATAGAAAAAAATAAGAGACTGACTATTCCACGAAGGATACTACCATCTACAAAGAATAAAACTACATTTATTAATACGGATATAATAAATAAAATGACATATACCTTATATATCTTTTCTTTTCTTTGTACCTCGTTTTGGAATTGATACATTACTTTTCACCCCGTGTTACTCATATTCTTGATTAATTGATTATACCTTTTTTCACTAACCTGTTTTTTATTATTTTCTCCCCATCAACACTATTGGTTCGGAGCAACGTCGGCGACTCCAACGGGAGCAATGTGTCAGGCAAGACAGCGCAAGCGTTGGGTGTTGGCTTGCCTTGTGGAGAGAGAAACTAAGAACGTCACATCCTGAACTTTTTCCTGACCAACATCCTGTTGGCCCTCGGAAAGCATGCTACGATGCAGATAGCCCAGACTGCTTACAATGCATTCATATCACACTATAAGAAAATAATGCATCTTATCTGTTTTATTCGTTCTTTAAAAGGCTTCCATAGAAAGGCTTAACAAAACTAGTCCTTTCTTCATATGTTCTTTTTAGAATTTATTGATCAAAACTTAGCATTAGTAGGATCACCATTGGTTCGGAGCAGCGGCGGCGACTCCGGCGGGAGCAAGGTGGTAGGTAAGACAGCACAGCCACGCGCGTAAGCGATGGGTGCTGGCTTACCTTGTGGAGGGAAAACTAAGAACGTCACATCGTGTGACAACGTTTTCCTGACCAACATCCTGTTGGCCTCCGGGAAAGCGTCCGACGATGCGGAGAACCAGAGGTTCCAAGAATATATTTCCTCACCAACATCCTGTCGCCCCCACTCGAAGCGTCTGACGCAACGGAGAACCCTATGCTCTCCTAAACAAGAAAGCACTTATGAGTCCTATCATACGATAGAATCATAAGTGCTTCTTTATCATTTATTATTCTCCAACAGATGCCTTAATGAACTCACGGAACAACGGTTGTGGACGCTGTGGACGTGAAACGAACTCTGGATGGAACTGAGATGCCACAAAGAATTTATGGTCTGGTATTTCCACAATTTCAATCAAGCGACCATTCGGGCTAGTTCCAGAGAACACAAAGCCAGCTGCTTCAAATTGCTCACGGAATTCATTATTAAACTCATAACGATGACGGTGACGCTCATATACAAGCTCTTCTCCGTAAGCTTGATGCGCTTTAGAGCCAGGAGTTAGCTTACATGGATATAATCCAAGACGTAAAGTTCCACCAAGATCCTCTATATCCTTTTGCTCTGGTAATAGATCGATGATAGAATAAGGTGTTTTTGGATTTAACTCCGTAGAATGTGCATTTTCCATATTAAGAATAGAACGCGCAAATTCAACAGTCGCAAGCTGCATACCTAAGCAGATTCCAAGGAAAGGAACGTTGTTTTCACGCGCAAATTTGATAGCGGAGATTTTTCCTTCTACTCCACGATCCCCAAAACCGCCAGGCACTAACACGCCGTCTACATCTCCCAGTATTTCAGCTACATTCGTGTCATTTACTTCTTCTGCATTAACCCATTTAATCTCAACGTCTGCATCAAATGTATAACCAGCATGCTTCATCGCTTCCACTACAGAGATATAAGCATCTTGAAGCTCTACATACTTTCCAACTAAGCCAATCTTCACTTTCTTGGATAGAGATTTCACTTGGTTCACTAGCTCTAACCATTCTGTCATATCAGCTTCCGGAGTATTTAGACCGAAATGATCTACCACAATTTGATCAAGATGTTGCTGTTGCAGCATTAATGGAATTTCATATAAAGAATCTGCATCTATACACTCGATTACTTCTTCTGGTTTAATGTCACAGAATAACGCAATTTTATCCTTCATGTCTTGAGGCACTGGCATTTCAGAACGGACAACAATGACATTTGGCTGGATACCTAAGCTGCGTAATTCTTTTACGCTATGTTGCGTTGGCTTTGTTTTCATTTCTCCAGCAGCCTTAATAAATGGAACAAGCGTACAGTGTACATACATGACATTTTCGCTTCCAACGTCACGTTTCATTTGGCGAATTGTCTCTAAGAAAGGTAGTGATTCGATATCCCCTACAGTTCCACCAATTTCTGTGATGACGATATCAGCCTTTGTTTCTTTTGCAGCTAAAAATAATCTTTCTTTGATTTCATTCGTAATGTGAGGAATAACTTGTACAGTTCCTCCATTATAATCTCCACGGCGCTCTTTACGTAAAACGGAGGAATATACCTTACCAGTTGTGATATTGGAATATTTGTTTAGATTGATGTCGATAAAACGCTCATAATGTCCTAAATCTAGGTCAGTCTCTGCTCCATCATCTGTCACGAATACTTCTCCATGCTGATAAGGACTCATCGTACCAGGGTCTAAGTTGATATAAGGATCAAACTTTTGAATGGTAATCTTTAATCCTCTATTTTTTAATAAACGCCCAAGAGAAGCTGCAGTTATTCCCTTACCCAGAGACGAAACAACCCCACCAGTTACAAATATAAATTTTGTCATTGCTTGTTCCTCCTAATTTGTTACTACAATAATAAAAGCGCTCCTTCTACTAGTTTTCCTAGCAGAGGGAGCGCATATACACACGAGTATGTCTCTTAAAAAGAGCCCAATAAAATCTTATAGCGTTTAGATATAGAAGTCAAGGATTATTCTTCTTCCTCAATTTCGTCTACATCTAATTCTTCCTCATCGATGATATCAAAATCTTCATCTTCCTCGTCTATTAAGTCTTCTTCGATGACATCCACATCGTCAATTTCTTCTTCCTCGAAGTCGATTACGACAGCATCTTCATCTTCGTCCTCATCTTCTTCATCATCGACGAATTCTTCGAAGTCCTCATCAAAGATAATCTCATCTTCATCTATTTCTTCTAAATCATCCAGTTCGTCATCCACAATCTTAGCTTTTTTCTTACGAACCTTCACAGTTGGTGCTGTTTCCTCTTCAATTTGTTCTACTGGGTACCATTCTCTTAATCCCCATTGGTTTTCCGCAATGGCTAAAAAACGACCATCAATATTCATATCCGTATAGAATTGAGGTTTGCGTGCAGCCATCTCTTCATCGCTGTATCCTACTAGCTTTTGAATTTCCTCAAATAAATCAGGTAAAGTCATCGCATTTTTTCTATCTTCTAATATTGCAAAACCAATATCGATTAGTGATTCTTCTTGTAATTGTTCTGTTGTCATCTCACGAAAATTCAAATCGTGCACGTCCTTTCTTGTCCTTTAACATACTTCCCATTATATACAAACAATTATGTTATATGCTACAATCAATTATTCTTTTTGAAAAGAGAAATTTTCTTACCTACTAGGATGAACAAGTAGAAAGAGAGCAATAGTAATGGGATAGAGGCCAATTTACTATTATACAGAATTATAGCAAGTAAAAGGAGAATAATGACAATCAACATTCGTATGGAGTTTTTCATTCCACTTGCCCCTCTACTCTTAGTAATCTTATTATACAAAAATATCCGAAAAAAGGTGCCCAAATATAATAACTTTTTGGACACCCCTCTCTATTCCTATTTTACTCATCCTTCGCTAATAAAGACGAACTATATTTTTACATATTTCTTCTGTATTGACCGCCAACCTCATAAAGCGCATTGGTGATTTGACCCAAGCTAGCCTTCTGAACGGTTGTCATTAGCTCTTCAAAGATATTACCACCAGTCATGGCAACCTTTTTAAGATTTTCTAAAGCTTCCTTTACTTCGTCTGTATGTTTTTCTTGAAACGCAAGAAGATTTTGAATCTGTGTTTCCTTTTCTTCCGTGGAAGCACGAGCAAGCTCCATATTATCTATCTCTTCCGCAGAAGGTGGATTTGGATTCAAGTAAGTATTTACCCCAATAATCGGAAGCTCTCCTGTATGCTTCTTCATTTCATAATACATAGATTCCTCTTGAATCTTTCCACGTTGATACTGCGTTTCCATTGCCCCTAGCACTCCACCTCGGTCATTGATTGAATCAAATTCCTTCAGTACAGCTTCTTCTACTAGGTCTGTCAGCTCCTCCACGATAAATGCTCCTTGGAGAGGGTTTTCGTTTTTCGACAATCCGTGTTCTTTTGTAATAATCATTTGAATCGCCATTGCCCGTCTTACCGATTCCTCTGTAGGAGTAGTAATTGCTTCATCATAGGCATTGGTATGAAGCGAATTACAGTTATCCTGAAGAGCCATCAGTGCTTGTAGGGTCGTCCGGATATCATTGAAGTCAATCTCTTGGGCATGCAAGCTTCGACCTGATGTTTGGACATGATATTTCAATTTTTGACTTCTTTCGTTCGCTCCGTATTTCTCTCGCATAACAATCGCCCAAATTCGACGAGCCACCCGTCCAATCACTGTGTACTCTGGATCCAACCCATTCGAGAAGAAGAAGGAAAGATTTGGAGCAAAATCATCGATATTCATTCCACGACTCAAATAATACTCTACATACGTAAATCCATTTGCAAGTGTGAAAGCTAGCTGAGAAATAGGATTCGCTCCAGCTTCCGCTATATGATAACCAGAAATGGATACAGAATAATAGTTTCGAACCTGATGGTCAATGAAATACTGCTGGATATCTCCCATCATTCGAAGCGCAAATTCTGTTGAGAAGATACACGTATTTTGTCCTTGATCCTCTTTGAGTATATCCGCCTGCACGGTTCCCCTTACGACTTGAAGGGTTGCCTCTCTCACCTCTGTAAACTCTTCTACCGTTAATGGACGACCTAGCTTTTCCTCCTGCACACGTACCTGCTGGTCTATCGCAGTGTTCATGAACATCGCTAGAATAATCGGTGCCGGTCCATTGATAGTCATTGAAACGGAGGTTGATGGTGCACATAAGTCAAAGCCGTCATATAGCTTTTTCATGTCATCTAATGTACAGATACTTACGCCAGACTCCCCAACCTTCCCATAAATATCTGGTCGATAATCTGGATCTTCTCCATATAATGTGACCGAGTCAAATGCGGTAGATAAGCGCTTAGCGTCATCATCCTTTGACAGATAATGAAAACGACGATTTGTTCTTTCAGGAGTCCCCTCACCTGCAAACTGACGCTTCGGATCTTCTCCCTCTCGTTTGAACGGAAATACGCCAGCAGTGTATGGGAAAGAGCCTGGTACATTTTCTTTGTACACCCACTTTAGAATTTCTCCGTAGTCTTCAAATTTCGGCAGAGAAATTTTAGGTATTTTCAGGCCTGATAAGCTTTCTGTACGCAGAATTGTACGAATCTCTTTGTCTCGTATTTTTGTAATAAATTCATCTCCAGCATATGCTTCTTTTACAGACTGCCAGTTATCTAAGATGCGTTTTGATTCTGCCGTTAACTCATCTCTTACTCCTGCAGCAAGTGACTCTAAGGAGGAAACAAGCGCATCGTCTGGCGCCTTTTCCTTTACAGTTTGAATAGCCCCCTCCAGCTGAAACAGCCTTCTAGCAAAGCTTACTTGCTCCTCGGTCTTTTGGTGATAACCACGTACTGTTTCCGTGATTTCACGTAAATAATAGCGGCGATCATTTGGAATGATGACGTTTTGTTTTTGCGTTTTAACAAATTGCTCATAGGACGTTTCCCAATTCGTCCCTACCTTTTTGTTTAAAACATCTACTAGAGCAGCGAAAAGCGAGTTCGTTCCCTTGTCATTAAATTGGCTTGCAATCGTTCCGTAAACCGGCATATTATCAAGCGCTTCATTCCAAAGCTCATGGCTTCGCTGGTACTGCTTTTGTACCTGACGTAAGGCATCCTCTGAGCCCTTTCGTTCAAACTTATTAATCACAATCAAATCAGCATAATCAATCATATCAATTTTTTCTAATTGAGATGGTGCACCAAACTCACTGGTCATGACATACATAGAAACATCGGAGACATTGGTAATTTCCGCATCCCCTTGCCCAATTCCACTCGTCTCTACAATGATCAAATCATAGCCAGCAGTCTTCACCACATCTAATACATTCTGGGTAGCACCAGAAAGCTCTGTACGAGAACCACGTGTTGCAAGACTTCGCATGAACACTCGTTTGTTAAAGATGGCATTCATACGAATACGGTCACCCAAAAGTGCTCCGCCAGTTTTTTGCTTCGTCGGGTCAATGGATAACACAGCAACCTTTTTATCTGGCAGCTCTTGCAAGAAACGTCTGATCAGCTCATCTGTCAAAGAGCTTTTCCCTGCTCCCCCAGTCCCTGTGATTCCTAGCACAGGGGTAGATTTTGAAAGGCCCTTTGCCAGCTCTAGCATCTTAAGTGCTTCCTCATCCTGTGATTGATGCGCTTCCTCTGCGACCGTAATTAAATGAGCCAGCTTTTCAGGATGATCTGTTGTAACCTCTCCTATCGTTTTGCTAGCTCCATCCGATTTGCTTGGATAGTCACACTCTTCTAGCATTTTATTAATCATACCTTGGAGTCCTAATTTTCTCCCATCCTCTGGAGAAAAAATACCGTTAATACCGTATTCATGAAGCTCTTTGATTTCCTTCGGAATGATTACACCACCACCTCCGCCGTATATACGGATATGAGGTGCTCCCCGCTCTGCAAGCAGGTCCTTCATATATTTAAAATACTCCACATGCCCTCCTTGATAGGAAGAAATGGCGATCCCTTGTACGTCCTCTTGTATGGCAGCGTTTACTACCTCCTCTACAGAGCGATTATGACCTAGGTGTATTACCTCGGCTCCGCTAGACTGTAGAATTCGGCGCATAATGTTAATCGATGCGTCATGGCCGTCAAAAAGGCTTGATGCTGTAACAAAACGAACATGATTTTTTGGACGATATACTTCCACCTTTGACATGTTGGTCCCCCTTGTTTGTTTACGTGATAGAAGATACCAGCTGAGAATTTTTCAGTTGGTACCTTTTAACGTGAATAGCTGTGCCTCCCACCCCTGGAGCACTTACTTTGCCATATGCACGTTGTTCATTTCTTCATCCCATTGAATAATAAATTGATCTGCATTTCGGTGAAGTCATACAGTGTATGTTCTTTCTTTAATGCCCATCTTCTAAAGGCCCACATTTGTCCTTGGACAACGAGCGTATGAGCATAGAGCTGCGCCTGCTCCTCACTGATCTTCAGCTCCCCAGCCTCGATACAGCTTTGAAGCATCTTGTGGAAAATACTGACCATTTCTAATTCCTTTTTTAATACGTACTCCAATGCGTTTTTCGGCAGTGATTTAGTTTCCTGGTACATCACGACGAATTCATCCGACATGTCATCTATCACCCCATAATAGTGACGAATCGCATTTTTCAATTCATCCAGTGTACCAGCCTCCGCTGTAAATTCGGAAAGACGGCCATGAACCTCATGATAAATGCTGTCGCAGACTAAGTAGAGCACATCCTCCTTGGTACGAATATACTCGTACAGGGTTCCGATGCTAAATCCAGCTTCCTTGGCTATTTCCCTTGTCGTCGTTCGGTGAAAGCCCTTCTGCTTAAAGAGAGCCACTGCCGCCTGGACCATCTGCTGACGCCTTTTTTCTATGAGTGTTCCATCCTTCACCGTGGTAAGGATTTCGTGCTTCTTATCCATCTGTTACTTTGTAAGCATACGAGAGATAACAAGACGTTGAATTTCTTGTGTTCCCTCATAAATTTGAGTTATTTTTGCATCACGCATAAAACGCTCTACAGGGTAATCTTTTGTATAACCATAGCCGCCGAAAACCTGCACCGCTTCTGTTGTTACTTTCATTGCTGTATCTCCAGCCATCAGCTTTGCCATCGCAGACTCTTTACCGTATGGAAGTCCGTTAGACTCTAGCCACGCTGCTTGATAGGTTAATAGACGAGATGCCTCTGTAGCTGTAGCCATATCTGCTAACTTAAAGGAAACGCCTTGATTTGCCACTATAGGCTTACCGAATTGAACACGCTCTTTTGCATAGCCAACTGCCGCGTCTAGAGCACCTTGTGCAATTCCAACAGCTTGCGCAGCAATACCGTTACGCCCGCCATCTAATGTTTTCATTGCAATAATAAAGCCTTCTCCTTCTTCGCCAAGTAAGTTTTCTTTTGGCACACGGCAGTTATCAAAAATAATTTCCGTTGTAGGTGATGAACGGATTCCAAGCTTTTTCTCTTTTTTCCCTACGGAGAAGCCTTCGAAGCCAGACTCTACGATAAAAGCACTTGTTCCTTTATGCTTCGATTCTGGATCTGTTACTGCAAATACTACATAGATATCTGCAATACCCCCATTTGTAATAAAAATCTTAGAGCCATTTAACACATAGTGATCTCCGTCTAGCTTTGCAGTTGTTCTCATGCCACCTGCGTCAGACCCAGATCCTGGTTCTGTTAAGCCATATCCACCTATTTTCTTTCCTTCTGCCATTGGACGAAGATATTTTTGCTTTTGCTCTTCATTTCCATATTTGAAAATTGGCCAGCCGGCAAGTGATGTATGCGCTGATAACGTAACCCCTGTAGAAGCACATACTCTTGAAAGCTCTTCAACTGCGATACAGTAAGCAAGGTAGTCAGAGCCAATTCCGCCGTATTCCTCTGGCCACGGGATACCTGTTAAGCCTAGCTCCGCCATTTTATCGAAGATTTCTCTGTCAAAGCGTTCTTCCTCATCACGCTCTGCAGCAGTTGGTGCTACTTCATTTTCAGCAAAATCTCTTACCATTTTACGAATCATTTCATGCTCTTCTGTTAATTGAAAGTTCATTTTTCTTCCCGCCTTTGTCTGTTTGTTAGTTCATCAAATGCTTGCTTACTACAATTCGCTGTATCTCACTAGTACCTTCGTAGATTTCCGTAATTTTCGCGTCACGGAAGTATCTTTCTACTGGATAGTCCTCTGTATAGCCATACCCTCCGAAAACTTGGACTGCTTCAATAGCTACATCTACTGCTGTTCTGGAGGCAAATAGCTTCGCCATGGATGCTTCTTTTCCACAAGGAAGTCCTTGATCACGTAAGTTTGCAACTCGGTAAACCAATAATCTTGCTGCTTCTACTGCTGTGGCCATATCAGCTAGCTTAAAGCCTACCCCTTGGTTTGCAGCAATCGGCTTTCCAAATTGGATTCGTTCCTTAGAGTAATTAACCGCTGCTTCTAGGGCAGCCTCCGCTATACCTAGAGCCTGTGTCGCAATCCCAATCCGTCCGGTATTTAGGTTTGCCATTGCAATTTTAAAGCCTTCTCCTTCTTCTCCTAACAAATTAGCAGCTGGAATACGCATATCCTCGAATGTAATTTGTACGGTTCTTGATCCGTGAAGACCCATCTTATGCTCATCTTTCCCAATGATAAATCCTGGGGTCCCCTTATCGACTATAAAGGCAGAGATTCCTCTAGAGCCCTGAGAAGCATCTGTAGAAGCAAATACGATATATACATCTGCTTCGCCCCCATTTGTAATAAAAACCTTGGAGCCATTGAGAACATAATGATCTCCGTCTTTCACTGCTTTTGTTTTTAAGGCTGCTGCATCCGAACCAGCAGAAGGCTCTGTTAAACAAAATGCCCCTAAAAATTCTCCTGATGCTAGCTTCGGTACATACTGTTTCTTTTGCTCCTCTGTACCAAAATAGAGAATTGGGTTAGTCCCAACGGATGTGTGAACAGATAGAATAACCCC
Organism: Psychrobacillus sp. Z16_25; assembly: GCF_056856695.1. Taxonomy (NCBI): domain Bacteria; kingdom Bacillati; phylum Bacillota; class Bacilli; order Caryophanales; family Bacillaceae; genus Psychrobacillus; species Psychrobacillus sp. Z16_25. Next base: position 142,601 of record NZ_JBXEOV010000004.1, read on the forward strand.
TACTACTGCACTCACCTTGGACAACTCGTTAATAGCGATAATATAGCTTGTAAAGTCCATTCCTGAGCCACCATATTCCTCTGGCACAGTAATTCCCATCAAGCCAAGCTCTCCCATTTTGGAAAGGATCTCCCTAGGAAACTCCCCTTGCTCCATTCGCTCAATAAAAGGCTCAATCTCCGTCTTTGCGAAGCTCCTCACCATATCGCGCATCATTTGCTGTTCTTCTGTAAATGTTAATTCCATCTGAATGGCGCCCCTTTTCCCCTTCTCTTATTCGTAAACGTAGAAGCCTCTACCAGTTTTCTTTCCTAAGTATCCAGCCTTCACATATTTACGCAATAGCGGACATGGACGATATTTGCTGTCACCAAACCCGTCGTGCAGAATTTCCATGATATACAGGCATGTATCTAAGCCAATAAAATCTGCTAGCTGTAGTGGTCCCATTGGGTGATTCATCCCAAGCTTCATTACCTCATCAATCGCTTCTTTTGTTGCTACCCCTTCATAAAGTGTATAGATTGCTTCGTTAATCATCGGCATTAAGATACGATTAGAAACGAATCCTGGAAAATCATTGACCTCTACTGGGACCTTGCCAAGCTTCTTCGTCATTTCCTCAATTTCCGTGTATACTTCGTCTGAAGTTGCCAGACCACGAATAATCTCTACAAGCTTCATAACTGGGACCGGGTTCATAAAATGCATGCCAATTACTTGGTCTGCTCTGTTTGTCACTGCTGCAATTTCTGTAATTGGTAGTGAGGATGTATTCGTTGCTAGAATGGTATGCTTTGATGTAATTTCATCTAGCTGTTTAAAAATAGATTGCTTGATTTCCATGTTTTCCACTGCCGCTTCTATCACTAGGTCGACATCACTTGCATCCTCAATAGCTAATGATTTAGTAATTCTATTTAAAACAGCTTCTTTCTCTTCCTCCGTCATACGCCCCTTTTCCACGTTGCGTGAAAGATTTTTGGTGATTGTTTGGATGCCCCTTTGATAGAACTGCTCCTCACGGTCATTTAGCTTCACTTCAAAGCCAGCCTGTGCACAAACCTGCGCAATTCCCGATCCCATTTGTCCTGCTCCAATAACCATTACCTTTTGTATTGTCATCTGATTTCTCCCCCTGTTTTTGGAACTTCAATCATGATTGCATCTCCCTGACCACCGCCAGAGCAAATTGCAGCAATCCCTATTCCGCCACCGCGACGCTTTAATTCATACGCAAGTGTCAATATTACTCTTGCACCAGAGGCACCAATTGGATGTCCTAGCGCAACCGCTCCTCCATTCACATTTACTTTCTCTTCATCGAGGTTGGCTAGCTGGCTGCTTACTAATGCGACTGCAGCAAATGCTTCATTTATCTCAAACAAATCAATTTCTTCTAGTAATTTTCCTGTTTTTTCGAGCAGCTTATTTATTACTAAACCAGGCGTTTGTGGGAAGTTTTCCGGTTCCACTGCAATGGTTGTATGGCCAATCACATAAGCGAGGGGCTCTTTCCCAAGTTCCTGTGCTTTTTGTTCATTTGTTAATACGAGCGCACATGCCCCATCATTGACACCCGGTGCATTGCCTGCTGTGATTGTTCCGTCAGCACCGAAAGCTGATTTAAGCTTTGCCAATGTTTCCTTAGATGTATCCTTACGTGGAGCTTCATCCTCTTGGACAATTGTCGGGTCTCCTTTACGCTGTGGAACTTCAACCGGCACAATCTCATCTGCAAAGATACCTTTTTCTATAGCTTGGATTGCACGCGCATGGCTTCTATATGACCATTCGTCCTGTCTTTCTCGTGTTAAGCCAAAGGACTCGGCAGTAGAGTTTCCATAAGTGCCCATATGCACTTGCTTCGGATGGAAGGAGCAGGATAATCCGTCAACTATCATCCCATCTACTACTTTCCCATCGCCCATACGGAGACCGGTTCTTGCTTTTGGTAAGTAGTAAGGAGCATTAGACATGGATTCCATTCCACCAGCTACGATTACTTCCTCGTCCCCAAGTCGGATCAATTGATCGGCTAAAGTTACACTTCGCATGCCTGACGCACAGACTTTATTGATTGTTTCCGTTTGGACTGCCCAAGGAATACCTGCCTTGTTTGCAGCTTGTCGTGATGGAATCTGCCCTTGACCAGCCTGAAGCACCGTCCCCATGATTACTTCATCCACTTGCTCAGGCTGCACTCCTGCTTTTTGTAGCGCCGCTTTTATTGCTATTCCTCCAAGGTCTGATGCTGACAAGCTACTCAGTGCTCCTCCAAACTTTCCAAAAGCTGTACGTGCTCCATCCAAAATTACTGTTTTACCCAATATAGTCACCCCTTGTTTTGAATGCGCTTACAAATCCAGTTAATAAACGAGCGCTCCTTCTACCTACTATTTTTCGCTTAGGTGTTGACTGAACGCTCGCTCGATGTTTATTTCTAATAAAAGGGAGTGCTTCCACTCCCTTTCTATATTACTATTAGTTTACTGAATAAATTAATGCCTTGTAAACACTATTGCACAATTTGTTCTTCATTTTCCTCAGTTGGTACTGCTGTTTCTCCAAAAATCGACTTCTCTAGAAGCTCAGCAATATCATAAGTTCCTACGGTATCTTCTACTTCTTTTGCCTTCGTACCGTCTGATAGCATCGTTAAGCAATATGGACATCCGGAAGAAATGATTGTTGGATTCACTTCTAGCGCTTGTTCCGTACGAGCAACGTTAATACGATTTCCAACGTGCTCTTCCATCCACATGAGACCTCCACCTGCTCCACAGCACATACCATCTTGACGGTTACGCTTCATTTCCACTAGCTTCACGCCTGGAATTGATTTTAAAATCTCACGAGGCGCATCATAGACGTCATTATAACGACCTAAGTAACAAGAATCGTGGAATGTAATTGTTTCATTCACTTCGTATTGAGGCTTCAAGCGACCAGCTTGCACCAGTTCAAATAACAGTTCAGTATGGTGAAGAACTTCCCCGTTCCAGCCAAAATCACCGTATTCGTTTTTAAAGATATTGTATGCATGTGGGTCGATTGTAACGATTTTTGTTACGCCAGCTTTTTCAAATTCTTTAATATTTGCAGCTGCTAGCTCTTGGAACATGAACTCGTTTCCTAGACGACGAGGTGTATCTCCAGAGTTCTTTTCTTTATTACCAAGGATTGCAAACTTCACTCCAGCTTCATTCATTAGATGAGCAAAGGATAATGCGATTTTTTGAGATCTGTTATCAAATGAACCCATTGATCCAACCCAGAATAAGAATTCAAATTCTTCTCCAGCTTTAGAAGCTTCTTTTACAGTAGGGATATGAAGATCCGGACGTGCATCTCTCCAGTTTTCTTTCTCCTTACGGTTAAGTCCCCATGGATTTCCTTGACGCTCGATGTTCGTCATAGCACGCTGAGCATCAGGCTGAACTTTCCCTTCAGACATGACAAGGTAACGACGAAGATCAATAATTTTATCTACGTGCTCGTTCATTACTGGACATTGATCTTCACAGTTACGGCAAGTAGTACATGCCCAAATTTCTTCTTCCGTGATTACTTCCCCAATCATTGAAGGGCTGTAAATATCCTCAATTACTGCGCCCTCTGCTCCAGCAGCCATCGCAAGCTGGTTTCCTTTCGTTCCTTGGAAAGCAAGCGCTGGTACCCAAGGCTTTCTTTTCGTCTCCACCGCTCCAGTGAAAGTTAAGTGATCACGAAGTTTTACAATTAGGTCCATCGGTGACAGCATTTTTCCTGTGCCAGTTGCCGGACACATATTTGTACAGCGACCACATTCTACACATGCATAGAAGTCAATCATCTGTGCTTGTGTGAAGTCCTGTACACGGCCTACACCAAATGTAGGCATCTCTTCTTCATCCTCTTCGTCCTCTTCCGCCTCTTCAAAGTTAATCGGACGTAATCTTCCAACCTTGTCTAGACGGTGGAAATATACGTTAGCAGGTCCTGTGATGAGGTGGAAATGCTTGGATTGTGGGATATATACAAGGAATGTGAGTAGCAATAGCAAGTGTACCCACCACATAGCAAAGAAAACGGTTACTACAGCAGTTTCAGGCAGCCAAGCAAACGCTGTAGCTATAGCGGATGCAACTGGCTCAGTCCAAGTTGCCTCGTGACCATGCCAAATCATGTTCATTCCATTCCCTACTAATACAGATACCATTAGTCCACCGATGAATATCAGAACAAAACCATTTTTCCAGCCACGCTTCAACCGAACTAGCTTTTCTACATAACGACGGTAAAACGCCCAAATAACTGCTACCAAAATCGTTAATGTCACGATTTCTTGGAAGAAAGTAAACGCAGGGTACAACGGTCCAAGTGGCATATGTGACCCCGGTGCCAAGCCCTTCCAAATAAAATCAATTGCTCCAAACTGTACTAATATAAAGCCATAGAAGAACATAAGATGGATTGCTCCACTTTTCTTATCCTTCAATAGCTTCTTTTGACCAAAAACATACACCCAAATTTTGCGAAGACGCTCTTTCACATTGTCTTCAAACTCTACTTTTTTCCCCAGTTTGATATATGCATATCTCGTTCTCAATAAGTATGCAAACAAGTAGAACGCATACGCTGTAACGCCGAGGAACAATACCCAGTTAGCAATTAACAACGGATCCATTTCTTTCTCCCCCTCTAAGATGTGACTAATACTACCAATTTACCATAATAATAGAATTATAAGAATTAATACCATATTAGAACTGAATGAGCATTCAGTCAATAGTTATTTATACAATGTGGACAGAAATTTTTAAATTATATTCAAATAATGACGATTGCCTGGATGCTGACTTTGATAAAGTCGCTTCTATTTTAGAGTAAGCTTTCGCTGAACGAGAGTATTGCCTCGTCATCCGAGAGTAATTGACCTTCGAACGAGAGTAAAGCTGCCGAATGAGAATAAACTGCCTCTATCCGAGAATAAACCTCTAACGAACGAGAGTATTACCTCGCTAACAGAGAGTAAATAGATTGCGAGTGAGAGTAAAGCTCCACCACCTAGTGGAGACTATTCGAGAGTAACCCTTTCTCGAATGAGAGTATTTCCTCGCCGAATGAGAGTAAACTGCTTCTATCCGAGAATAAACCTCCGCTGAACGAGAGTATTGCCTCGCTAATCGAGAGTAATCCACACCGACTTATATTCCCTGCTATCCGATAGAAAATATTACCTACTCTCAAAGCGGACTTCGGCCATGCCTTTCCAACAATTTAACTTATTAAACTAAATCCAAGCGGATCACAAATCATACCAGGAAGTATTGGTCATTCACTCATACACTGTATTCGAATAAGAAAAATGAATTTGCGCTCTTACATATAAAAAACTGCACCACATTATTAGACAGGGCTAATAATGAAGTACAGTTTCTTAACTAACTTTTCAACAGATACAAATCTTATGAATCCGTTTTTTTATCACTACCTACATTTTTAAATACCTTTGCGCTGCGTACATACTCCACATCGGGAACGTTTTCTCGTACATTGGCCACTCTAGCTGCAGCAAATAAGTAATCTGATAAACGGTTCAAATATCTTTGAACGACGCTTGGTACATCCTCTTGTGTTTTCATTAAGGTAACCGTTAGCCTTTCTGCTCTCCTCGTTATGGTACGCGCTATATGAAGCGTTGCTGCAGCAGGCGTGCCACCCGGCAATATAAATCTTTCTAAAACCGGACCTTCTTCTACGAGCACATCGATTCTTTGTTCCATCGCTTCAATTGCTTCATCTGTCATCTTATACACACGGCGATTGGAGACGTTCGCCAAGTCTCCACCGCAATCAAATAGCTCGTGCTGGATTGTCTCCAGGTCTTCTAAAATATCTGCAAACTTGGTTGGATCAAGCTCTGTTATTGCTTTGCCAATAAATGAATTTACCTCATCAATGGTGCCATAAGCCTCCACTCGTATATCATCCTTATCCGTTCTGCCACCTATTAAGCCTGTTTGCCCTTTGTCGCCTGTCTTTGTATAGATTTTCATTCGTCCCGCTCCCTTCTCTTACAACCCTTTTGTTTGCTTATAAATTTGGATTGCTTCCACTGTACATTCAAAAACGCCTTGGCCTATTTTTTTGCCAAGTGCTGTTACTGGACCAGCATAAGGGATAGTTTCCCCTTCTTGAGTGGAGGCGATTAAGATGCTATCCGTAGGAGTACCAGTAGCTGGTGTATTCGTTCGCTTATCATTTATTCCCTCTGAAACCAATGCCTTTGTTTTTGCCTCGGTTGCCGTCATTACGGCTTGGATAAAAGCTTCTTCGGTCATTTCTCCGTTAATAATTACCCAGGTATTAATCGTCCCCACTGTAGGAAAGGTTTCTATTTCATGCGTTCTTGCTACATCTACGGCATTACCTACCCCAGCTGTAACCATTACGATAATACTGCCAAAGTTTGTTTCATATTCCTTGATAACTGCATCCTCTATATTTACCGCTGTCATCATGGCTACTGTATCTGTCGGCTGGAAGCCATGCGTTTGGAGGTATTGTTCCATTTCTGCTTGTACATTGTCACATGCATAGTGCGGGCTAACTCTTCTATTTAGAAAATGGCTGTACCAACCGCTTCCTGCATTCACAACAGCAGAGGACCACGTTTTAAGCTTCTTTTCAGATTGAAATAAAACATATTCTGGAAATATTTTAATGTGCTCCTTCGAAATAAAACGTTGCTTTGATTCCTCTTTCACATCAGGTAAAAGTGTAATTTGAGGCTTAGGCTTTTCCGGATGAGGAGTGGTACTAATTCTCGCTTTATAGACATCCTCTACAATCGCTTTCTTTATTACCTCTTGCGGGTGTCCAATTACCTTTATTTCCCCTCGGTCCATTAAAATCAGTCGATCACAATATAAGGAGGCAAGATTGATATCGTGAAAGATGCTGACAACTGTCAGTTCATTTTCAATTGCTTGTGTTTTGATCGTATCCAACAGCTGTTTTTGATGTGCAATATCTAGATGGTTTGTAGGCTCGTCTAATAATAAAATAGGGGCTTGTTGAGCTAAGGCCTGGGCTACAAATACTCTTTGCTGCTCTCCACCCGACATTAATTCTAAGAGCTGGTGCTCATATTCCTCAATGCCAGTTAGTCGCATTGCCTTCTTTACCGCCTGCTCATCCTCTTCTGACCAGGTAGAAAACCAGCTGCTTTGGTGCGGATAGCGACCCAAAGCAACGGTTTCCCTCACTTTATGTGAAAAAGACTGGTTGTGCAGCTGTGGAAGCACCGCTAGTTTTTTGGCAAGTTCCTTAGATGAATAAGAAAGTAAAGGTTTATTATCAACAATTACCTCTCCTTCCTTTGCAGGTAATATTCTACTCATAAGCTTGAGAAGCGTTGATTTCCCGCTTCCGTTAGGACCTAGAATGCCTAGCATTTCTCCTTTTTCCACCTGAAAGGAAACATTATGCACGACTATTTTCTGATCATAGCCACCAGATAGATTATTTATTTTCAGCATATCAGATGCTCCCTCTCTTTCGTTGTCGGAAGAAAATAAAAGCAAAGACCGGAGCACCGATAAAGGCTGTGATTACTCCAATTGGTAGCTCTGCTGGTGAAATGATAGTACGTGAAACTAGGTCACAAATGATTAACAGCGTAGCTCCATTCAAAAAGCTCAGTGGTAGCACATGTCTATTATCAGAGCCAAACAGCTGCCGAGTTATGTGTGGAACAACCAATCCCACAAATCCAATCGTGCCTGAAACAGCAACCGCTCCACCAGTCAGCATAGAACCACCAATTAACACCATCAGCTTCCTCTTTTTCACATCCACACCTAGGTGTAATGCTCGTTCTTCTCCAAATAGCATGGCATTTAACTCTCTTCTATTGAACCAAAGCAGTAAGGAACCTACAATCACAAAAGGCAAGGCTAGCTTTATATATTCCCAGCCTCTCATCGACACACTTCCCAATAACCAGCCGATAATTTGCCGAAGCTCTTCCCCGGTTAACGCAATCATTAAAGAAATAATGGATCCTAAGAAAGAGCTGAATATAATCCCGGTCAATATGATTGTCTCCATTTTCATGGAACGATCGACAAGCTTTGCAAACCCCATTACCAACAGCATTGTACAAAGAGCTCCTAGCATACTAAAAATCGGGAGAGTGAACCCACCTAGAAAGGGAACAGAAAGTCCAAAAAATAATGTAGCAACAGCTCCTACGGAAGCTCCCGATGAAACACCAAGTGTGTATGGATCTGCTAAGGGATTTTTTAATAGACTTTGGAAAGCAGCTCCAGCGATTGCCAAGGATGCTCCCACTAGGCCAGCCAGCAGTACCCTCGGCATTCTAATTTGCCATACAATATTAGCTGCTACCTCGTCGGATGTCGTATCCCACAGGGTACTAAATGGAACTTTGACAGAGCCGACTGATACACCAAGCCAAATTGCGATAAGTAGAGAAGCAATTGACAAGATGTAGCCAAGCCTTAATTTACTCACTAAAAGCCTCCGGATAAATCGCTCTCGCAACTTCTTCTAGACCATCTGCCAAGCGAGGACCTTGTCGGCTAGTTGTATCTTCATTTATTTGGACAATCGCATCATTTTTCACTGCTGTTATCGTATCAAATCCTGGTCTTGCTTTAATTTTCTCTTGAACTCCATCCACATAGCTGTATGCAACCAAAATGACATCTGGATTTCTTGTAATAATCTCTTCAGGGTCAATTTGGAACCAGCCCTCTTGATCCTCTACCACATTTTCTGCATTCACCATATTTAAAATTTCTTGCATAAACGTGTTGTTACCCGGCGTGTAGATTTCAGGTGCATCGGATGTTTCCACAAAAACGGTCTTCTTTGTCTCAACCTGTGAGACCTTGTCTGTTATATCTTGAACCTTGGCTTTCATCTCTTCGATTACTTTCTGTGCTTCTGGGAACTTTCCAGTAGCTCTACCAATTTGCTCAATGGTTGTATAGGTTTCATTGAAGTCCTCTGCATTTTGAACTACATAAACCTTCACTCCCGCATCACGTAGCTGTTGAAGTCCTGATTCAGCCATCCCTACAATGGATTCGTGTGCAAACACAATATCCGGAGTTAGAGAAAGAATTTTTTCGATATTGTATTCCATTCCACCGATTTTTTCTTTTTCCAATGCCTCTGGTGGGTAGCTTTCATATTCATTTACACCAACAATTTCTTCATTCAAGCCTAACGCAAAAAGAATCTCCGTGTTGCTTGGTATCATGGATATGATTTTCTCTGGAGCTTCCTCTAGGGTTATCTCTTGTCCGACAGCATCCGTTAGTGTCAGTGGGAACTCGGTATCAGATACCTCTACTTGTGTACCTTCCTCTTTTTCAACCTTTGTTTCTTCCTCCGATCCACATCCCACTAATAATAGCAGCGATGCAATCAGTACAAACCAAAACTTCTTCATTCTACATTCCTCCTATGTGCAATAAAAAAATCTCCCATCTGATGATGAGAGATAGATATAGGTATAAATCCGCTTGGACTAACATGAGCCGATCTACACCAAACCTATCCTCGTAGGCAATGGGTGTACATACATAAAGGCAGGTATCCTGGCTCGTGATTTCTCACTTACAGTGGCGGGACCGCGCTGGACTTTAACCAGCTTCCCTTTTAACCCAAGCGCTTACACTCGGGCACCTTTATGCAACATATGAATATGCCTTTATTATACTCTAATTCGATTCAATGTCGATATAAAAAAGAGGCTTTGGTATTTAACCAAAACCTCTTAAGGTGTTACATCTTCTCTGGAGCGGAAACTCCAAGTAATTTTAATGCATTTTCAATTGTTTGACGTGCAGACGTTACTAAAGCCAAACGCGCTTCTGATAGCTCTTTATTTTCTGGGTCTAACACTTTGTCTGCGTTATAGAAGCTGTGGAATGTTGCAGCAAGCTCTTGAATATAAGTTGCTACTCGGTGTGGTGCACGCATTTTCGCTGCATCAGCCACCACTCTCGGGAAGTCCCCGATTTTCTTCAATAGGTCTGTTTCTTTTTCACTTTGTAATAAAGAAAGAGATGCTGTTGAAGCTGCCATGCCTTTTTCTTCTGCAGCACGTAAGATAGAACAAATACGAGCATGTGCATATTGTGCATAGTATACAGGGTTTTCATTGGATTGAGATACCGCTAAGTCTAAGTCAAAGTCCATATGGGAATCGCCGGAACGCATACCGAAGAAATAACGAACAGCATCTAATCCAACCTCTTCTACTAGCTCACGCATTGTTACCGCTTTTCCTGTACGCTTACTCATTTTCATTTTTTCGCCGTCTTTATATAGCTGAACCATTTGGATAATGGAAACCTCTAGTTTTTCACGCTCGTATCCAAGCGCTTCGATTGCCGCCTTCATACGTGGGATATAGCCATGGTGGTCTGCTCCCCAAATATTGATTAGCTGGTCAAAGCCACGAACAATTTTGTCCTCATGGTATGCGATATCTGGTAATAAATAAGTGAAAGAGCCATCACTCTTAATTAACACACGGTCCTTGTCGTCTCCAAAGGTTGTAGAGCGGAACCAAGTTGCTCCCTCTTCCTCAAAAATATGACCATTCGCTTTTAATTTATCTAGTGCCACCTGAATTTTTCCATCCTCATAAAGAGAAGTTTCAGAGAACCAGTTATCGAAGTTCACACGGAAATCTGCTAAGTCCTTTTGAAGCTTCGCAAGCTCTACCTTTAAACCATGTGTACGGAATGCTTTATAGCGTTCTTCGTCTGACATATGGATAAACTTGTCGCCATGCTCTTTTGCAAGGTCGTTAGCAATATCAATAATATCCTGTCCGCGGTATCCATCCTCAGGCATTTCTTTTTCCATGCCTAGTGCTTCAAAGTAACGAACTTCTAAAGAAACAGCAAGGTTGTGGATTTGATTACCCGCATCATTAATATAATATTCACGCGACACATCATAGCCTGCGAAATCTAATACGTTACATAGAGAATCGCCAACAGCTGCTCCACGTGCGTGACCAAGGTGAAGGTCACCAGTTGGGTTAGCTGATACAAATTCCACTTGAACTTTCTCGTTTGCACCTGCTTTAGTACGACCGTAATTTTCTTTTTCTGCTAATACAGCCTTTACTACATCTTGTAGATAGTCCTTGCGAATGGTGATATTCATGAATCCTGGACCAGCGATGTCGATTTTCTCCATCATTGTTCCTGTCATGTCTAAGTTTTCTACGATTGCTTCTGCAATTTGACGTGGATTCTTTCTTGCTAGTTTTGTCAGTTGCATCGCTATGTTTGTCGCATAATCCCCATTTGCTTTATCCTTAGGTGTTTCTAAGTGGATTGCAGGAATTTGTTCTTCTGCTACTAACTCTGCCTTAACAATCGCTTTATGCAAAGCTTCCTTCATTGCTTGTTGTACTTGTTCTACCGCGTTCATTATTCCGCCTCCGAATATGTTAGTTGGATTAAGTATGTTCCTACTACTTCCTCTTGGACAATCAGTTCATATTCCACTTGAAATTGTCCTTCTGAGAAGGTAAGTTGTTTTGTATTTGTCATAATCATCATGGATCCGAATCCAGAGTCATAGCTGCCTGTTTGTGGCTCTCCTACTTGGAAAGGCAGTCGCATCTTTACTCCACCGCTTCGTAGAATTAATGCAGCTTCCTCATTTAGTTTGACAGTTGTACGGACATTTTTCTCATTTTGTAATTCTTCGTACACTAGGTAAGGCTGTCCACCTTTGATGGTAAGCTCTCCTGTTGTATGCAGTTCTATCGTTTCCTTTGGAATATCAGGATGCTGGATAGAGGATAAGAGATGTACGTTTACTGTTTTTTTGGTTGGTTGAGACATACAGTTCATCCTTTTAGAGCATTTATTTATCATATATATAACCTTCATATTATAGCTTATACGAAGCGTTTGTGCCAAGTTATGATTGGCATTGGGAGATAGTTTAGGGAAATCGATGAGTTAAATGATGTTTATAGGCTAATAAAGATTTACCTCTTCTAATCAAGTATATTTGACAAAGGGATATTCTTCTCTTCCCGTTGATGTTCGCTCTAGGCGGACGCTTTCCGTAGGGCCAACAGGATGTTGGTCAGGAAAACGTTGTCACACGACGTGACGCTCTTAGTTTTCCCTCCCGATAAGCCATCACCGAACGCTACCGCGTGCCGTTGCGATGTCTTATCTGTCCCACTCATCCTACCGGAGTCGCCGCCTGCTGCTACCATCAAGACTGTAGAGTATATGCTTTATTTCATCTAATATGTAAAAACAGCCACCTCCAGTTAGGAAGTGGCTGTCCTTGTTATTTAACTAACGCACCAGATAGTTCAAGTACATTCCTTCACAAGTTTTATCTTATTTCGTTAAAAGATATAGGCATCCGAGAAATGTAAGTCTTTATCTAAAAAGGCACTTTTTTATTTTCACTCTACAAAGCGTTCTTTACACTACTACCAAAGTACAATAATCGATATAAATGCTATGAACGCTAGTACTATATTAACAAATATATAAATATATTTTTTTCAAGTATAGATGCAATAATCGCAATAATAGCTCCTAAAACAGCTAAAGGAATTGTAAACATAAAATTCCCAGTAATAAATAAGCCATCAATATAGACTAAAACTGTCATAATAGCTGTAGCAATTGTCCACAAACTTGTATTTTTAAACATTATCTATTCCCTCTTTTTTGCAATTTTTCTCTTCACATTCATTATATTATAATAATAATATTGTTTCAAAAAAAAATTTACATATTACTGCTGTTAATAATTACTAAATGAGAGACTCGCTTTAAAAACATTTATTAATTATTCGATATGTTATATTCATATCCTTCTTCCGCTAACCTGCCGTTTCTCCAATAAAGAATTCAACAAAAAAGAGCATTAATCCTTTTTGGATCAACACCCTCACTATAACAACGACCATCCAAGAGAAGATTGAACGGTAGCCCATTGTCGGTACCAGTAAGCCTAAAACATACGGACCAAACCCTAAACCGATATCATATAAAATAAAGAATGTTGAAGTAGTTAATCCCATTCTTTTTTTTATTCTGCATATAAACTTTAGATAGATTTGATGCTAAAATCTTTAAATTCAAAGTCTCACTCCTATTAACTAATCTCGGCTTATCACTATCCCTGATTTATTCATTTTGTGCTAAGCCTCTTTTTATCCTAGCTATGTATTCTTCGGTTACTACCCTTCTACTTTTTTTATACATTCTATAAGTTAATCCGCTTTGTAGACGAAGAAATTATATCCATTTAATGGTATCGCAAGTTGATTTTCACTTATATCTTAAAGGTATCAAAATATACGAAAATAACCTAGCTGAAAAACAAAACCTGCATCTATGATTACCATGTAATCACGGATACAGGTCTTAATAATAATTTACTCTGCTTTTGTGCTTCCGCTAAACTTTGTTTAGCTCCGCAGTCACACCCTGTGTACATTTTCTACTTAAGGAAGCCTATGACCAGTTCCATTAAATTTACTATGCCGAGATGGTGGTGTGCTTCCGCTTCGCTCTGCTCAGCTCCGCAGAACTACTTGTTATATACATTCTACTTTACAAATCCCAGGATCATTTCGCGTAGAATTTTCGATGCTGTGTTCGTGGTTATGCTTCCGCTAAACTGCGTTTAGCTATGCAGTCACACTCAGCGTGTATTTTCTACTTCAGGATGCCTATGACCAATTCCCTTGAATTTTCTAAGCTGAGATGGTTGTGTGCCTCCGCTTCACTTCGTTCAGCTCCGCAGCGACATTCAGTATATACCGTTTATTTAATGAAACCTAAGATCATTTCTCTTAGAATCTTCGATGCGGTATTAACAGTCGTGCTTCCGCTTCACTTCGTTCAGCTCCGCAGAACTACTTGTTATATACATTCTACTTTACAAATCCCAGGATCATTTCCCTTAGTAACTTCGACGCGGTGTTCGCGGTTTGCTCCGATTGATCATAAATCGGGGCTACTTCTACTAGGTCGAAGCCTACTACATTTACGCCTGAGTTTGCGATTGCGTGGATGGAGGCTAGTAGCTCGCGGCTTGTGATGCCTCCGCAGTCTACTGTTCCGGTTCCTGGTGCATGTGCTGGGTCTAGGACGTCTATGTCAATGGTTACGTATACTGGGCGACCTGCTAGTGTCGGTAGTACTTTTTTTAATGGCTCTAATACTTCGAATTTAGCGATTTGCATGCCGTTTTCTTTTGCCCACTGGAATTCTTCTTTCATTCCAGAACGAATTCCAAAGGAGTAGACGTTTTTCGGTCCAATATGTTCAGCAATTTTACGGATTGGCGTAGAGTGAGAAAGTGGCTCTCCCTCGTAATCTACTCGTAGGTCCGTGTGCGCGTCCATATGAATGATTGCTAAATCCTCGTATTTTTCTGCAACTGCCTTCATTACTGGCCAAGATACTAAATGCTCCCCACCCATACCAACTGGGATTTTGTCGTCTTTCATTAGCTGACGGATATAGTCTTCGATTAGGTCCAAGCTTTTCGCTGCGTTGCCGAATGGCAATGGGATGTCCCCGGCGTCAAAGTAGTTTACGTCGTCTAGCTCTCTATCAAGATATGGGCTGTATTCTTCTAGACCAATAGACACTTCACGGATACGCTGTGGGCCGAAGCGTGAGCCTGGGCGATAGCTTACCGTCCAGTCCATTGGCATTCCGTAGATTACGGCTTTTGCTTCTTCATAGTTTTGTTTGCTTTTAATAAAGACATTGCCAGAGTATGCTTCGTCAAATCTCATCGCTTACTCACCTACTAAGTCTTTCACGAATTTTGGTAAAACGAAAGCAGCTTTGTGCAATTCTTTTGTGTAATATTTTGTATCAATATCAAAGAAATGCTCTTCCGGTACTTGTAAAGGATCATACTTTTTCGATCCAATGGTGAAGCACCATAGACCACTTGGGTAAGTTGGGATATTTGCTAAGTACATGTTTGTGATTGGGAAGATTTCCTTCACATCCTTTTGTACTTGGCGAATCAAGTCAGCCTTGAACCAAGGGTTGTCCGACTGCGCTACGAATATACCATCTTCCTTTAGAGCTTTGGAGATTCCAGCATAAAAGCCTTTGGTAAATAAATTTACTGCTGGTCCTACAGGTTCTGTAGAATCTACCATAATGACATCATACTCATTGTCTGACTCTGCAATATGCATGAAGCCGTCTCCGACCTTTACTTCTACACGTGGATTGTCTAATTCGCATGCAATTTCAGGTAGGTATTTCTTCGAGTATTCTATTACTTTCCCATCTATATCAACAAGAGTTGCTTTCTTTACTTTTGGGTGCTTCATGATTTCACGAATTACTCCCCCGTCTCCTCCACCGACAACTAATACGTTCTCTGGGTTTGGATGTGTAAATAACGGAACATGAGCAACCATTTCATGGTAAACGAATTCATCTTTTTGAGACGTCATTACCATTCCATCTAAAAAGAGCATATTCCCCCACTCTTCTGTTTCAGCCATTTCTAGTAATTGAAAATCAGTTTGTTCCGAATGAAGTGTACGTTTTACCTTCATCGTGATGCCAAAATTCTCGGTTTGTTTTTCTGTAAACCAAAATCCAGCCATTTATCTATCTCCTTTGCGTATTGATTTTATGTATTGTATCAAAAATAGGCAATACAAAGAAAGTATAGTGCTTTTTACCAAAAGTGCAATAGTTTTTTAATTTGCGTTTAATTTAAATCTATTGTTCTCATACTACTAAGAAATACCACATTTGAACGGGGAAGATGTAATGGGACGTAGAGAATACCGAAAAAAAGCTACCAGATCACGACGTTTTAAACGGTTCTTTCTATTATCTGTGGCAGCCATCTGTGCGGTGATTAGCGCCTTTGTCACCTTACGAATATATGCGCAAATTGAAGGTGCACCTCTTATTCAGGTGCCCATCTCCTCCGTATTTTTAGATAGCAATGGGAATGTGATAGGAGATCGTTTTCAAGACCAACGTCGTTATTGGGTCACATTAAATGACATTTCACCTTTTGTTGCTGAAGCAACAATCGCTGTAGAGGATAAAGACTTTTATGAGCATAACGGCTTTGATTATTCACGAATTGCTTCCGCACTTTTAAAGGATGTAAAGGCAGGAAAAAAAGTGGAGGGTGCCAGCACGATTACCCAGCAATATGCCCGCAATCTATTCCTGACTCACGAAAAAACGTGGACACGTAAGATAAATGAAGCGCTTTACGCCTATCGATTAGAGCTGTTTTACGAAAAAGAGGAGCTTTTAGAGGGGTATTTAAATACTGTTTACTTTGGACATGGGATGTATGGGATTGAGGCAGCTAGCCAATATTACTTCGGGAAAAATGCTAAATCTCTTACTCTAGCAGAGTCGGCACTTCTTATGGGAATTCCTAAGGGACCAACTTATTATTCGCCCATTGTGAATGAAGACAAGGCAAGAAATAGGCAGCAGCTCATTTTAAATTTGATGGAGGACCAGCAGTATATTACAAAAGAGCAGAAGGATCGAGCTGTAGAAGAGCAATACGTATTGAAAGCGGAAAATTCATCTTTGACAAAGAAAACTGCACCTTACTTCTTAGAAGAAGCTTGGAAGGAAGCAACTGAGATTGTAACATCCAACGGCCGAAGAATCGAAGAAGGCGGCTGGACCATTACTACTACTCTAAATTCCCATCATCAAAAAGTAGCTGAATCTACGATTGAGAAATGGATGCCTAAGGGAGAGCTACAAATAGGGTTTGTCAGTATGGAGCCTAAAACGGGTTACGTCACAGCCCTGGTTGGAGGAAGGAACTTTACGGAAAGTCCATATAATCGAGTAACCCAAGCAAAACGACAGCCTGGATCCACTATCAAGCCATTGTTGTTTGCGACAGCTCTAGAAAATGGGTTCTCTCCACTGACTTTTTTCACAAGCGAGAAAACAATTTTCACGTATGATAATGGACGCCAAGAATATGAGCCTAAAAACGTAAATGGAGAATTTGCTAATCACCCCATATCGATGGCACAAGCGATGGCTATCTCTGACAATATTTACGCTGTAAAAACCTTAGAGCAAATTGGTTATAAGCCATTTCAGCAGCTAGTTGATCGTTTTCACCTAAACATGAAGGTCCAGGATACTCCTGCAACGGCTCTAGGAACCTCGGAGATTTCCTTGTTAGAGATGACGAAAGCATATAACACGATTTCTGCAAACGGTGTTCTTCATGAGCCTACCTATATCTTAAAGATTACAGATAAGAACGGAAAAGTAATCTACAATAAAGAAAACAAAAAGAAGAAGGAAGAAAAAGTTCTCTTAGAATCTGATGCATTTATCTTATCTCACTTAATGACCGGGATGTTTGACCCAACCTTTAATGACTACTCCCCTGCAACAGGTGTGAGCATTCGGGCAAAGCTAACTCGACCTTATGCAGCCAAATCAGGTACGACTAATACCGATCAGTATCTAATTGGATATTCTCCACAGTTAACTGCCGGAGTATGGAACGGATATGATCAAGGGAAGCAGGTTAGTGATGCACAGGCCAAGCAAGTGACCAAGCAGGTATGGGTAGAATTCATGGAATTAGCTCATCAAGGGCTACCAGTAGAACCATTCATAGCACCCAAGGGAGTTAAAGGAGTAATTATAGATGTGGAAACTGGAGGAATCGCAACTTCTGCATGTGAAAAGCAGCGGTTGATCTATATGAAAGAAAAGGATATACCCAAAAAACTGTGTACAGATCCAACCTTAGAGCAGCATACCTTTGAAGATATCCATAAAACAGAGGATAAGGATCCTTGGTCCTTCTTCCCATTCTCATTCTTCGGTGACTAAGCTCTTTGGAACATAGGCTTACCATAAAAAAATGCTTTCTATTGCCTAATAAGCAATAGAAAGCATTTTTTCTTAGTATCACGTTCTGTATAGAGCTAGATGATTGGATTGGGTTTCACAATGCTTGTAGCTCTTTACTTACTTGCTTCTACTAAGTGTCCTAGCATTACCCTGAAGTAAGCGTTACCTAAATTGTACTGTCTTTTTCATGATTATTCAACCATCTAAGACACTTAATCAGAATAATATTTTAAAAAAATAATTTAAACAGATAAGTCTTCATGAAGCTGTGCACTGCTTCTCTCCCACATTTGGATATTATGCCCTTTAAGAAATTCTGCTAAAATCCCTTTTGAGCGATCATCCATGAAATCGACCAGAATGTGACGCTTCATTGACTTATCCATTTTATTTACATGCTCCGCTAGAATCTTATAGCCTCTTCGCTTTTCACGGTTAATAACCATCTCACAAGCAGCTACTCCGGCATAATAAGGTCCATCCTCTTTATGGTCAATGGTTACCCATACTAACCAATAAGGTTTCCCACCTAAGGAGTCCTCGCGATTCGTTGTAAATTTGATACCTCTTTCCGTATCACTGCGAGCATGCATGGCACCGATTTCAACTTTCGCTGTGCCTTCTTCAATATCTATAATAACTGGAGACACGTTTTCTAGGGAAAGCGCTCCAACTCCATATCCCTTATGTCCGTCCGTTGGATCATTCTTTATAATCGTGAAGCCAATTTTTTGTTTTGGTTTTTCCTCGTTTGTCATGCGAAATCCCTCCGTTCTGTTATGATATATAAGTATACAGATAATGTCACCAAAGGAGGAAATATTATGCCATATGTAACAGTAAAAATGCTTGAAGGCCGCTCCGATGACCAAAAGAGAGCATTAGTTGAAAAAGTAACTGCAGCTGTAGCAGAAACTACTAACGCTCCTGTGGAAAATGTGGTTGTGTTCATCGAAGAAATGCCAAAAAGCCATTATGCTGTCGCAGGAACTCGTCTAAGCGACAAATAATCACTTAGCATTCTTTGCTGTAAGAAGACAGTCCTATTATTGAACTGTCTTCTTGCCATTCATTAAATCTATTACAAAAGCGAAGGCTTCCTCGATCTCTTCCTCCGTATAATTTAATTTCCCTTTTACCACGTATAGCTTTTCTATTTGTTCTTCTTTTGGAAGGTTATCAAAGTATAATAAGGTTGAAACAAGCTCTAGAAAGCGAGAGCTTCTCTCCTTCATTCGATCAATACAATAAATCAAATCCTCGCTGAGATTTGGCAGCTGGGCCATCTGCATAAAGTCCTCGCCATTATTAGTCATTTGGTATTTATATTGCACATATGAACCCTTATCTTGTCTTTCTTCTAAAATAAATCCCATATTGCAAAGCTCTTCAATTCGAAGAGTTAGTTCCTCGGAATAAGGACCAAACATATGAAAATCATACTTTTCTTTGTATGGGTATCTCAATTTTTTCGCAATGTAAATCATCTTCTGTAGTTTTTTTCTTCCTGTTATGCCGTCTGCTGCTCCGATAAATTGGACGATTTTTGCATGTTCTTGTAGCAACCCAAGCCCCACCTTTACGTTAGTAAATCTAAAATTTGCTTTCTTATTGCCTTCTTCTTTCCGTCTGCGGACAAGAAATCCTCCGGAAAGTATAATTTATGGTCCGTTCTTCGTTTTCCAGAAATCGCTTCTACTACTTCTGATTGTCTAGAAAGCTCTCGAATTTCTCCTGATGGCATTTGAAGATGGATAGGAATTCTTTCCCCCTCTTCTCCTGGACGATAGAAATCGTATGGTAGATCCGAGGAAGAATCAAACACCAAATAGTATTCTGGGTCTATTCCTACCCGTTTAAACAGCTGCTCTAGCTCTTTCATTTTCATATAGTCCTTCGCCAAATCAAATTCTACGTATTGAAATAAACGACGATTCACAAAGCGGTCACAGAGATCAGATAGTATCGGGTCCTTCTCGTTCATCCACAGCTGGAAGTACGTCAATAAAACCCCTTCATCTAACGCTAAGTACTCTTTTAGTGTAAATGTACCGTCAAAGAATCCCAGAAAGTGAGTGGGCATTTGTTCAAAATCATAGCCAGCTGCACTAAGCGCCTTTGCCCGGTGTAAAATTTTTGTGAGAATGACCTCAGCACTCCGAGATACAGGATGAAAATATACTTGCCAATACATTTGATAGCGGCTCATGATGTAGTCTTCTACCGCATGCATTCCACTCGATTTTATAACGATTTGATCACCAAGCGGTCTCATTACCCGTAGAATTCTTTCCATATCAAAATGACCGTAGCTCACGCCAGTAAAATAGGCATCTCGTTGAAGATAATCCATTCGGTCGGCATCAATTTGGCTAGAAATCAAGCTCACTACCTGCTTATTGGGATATGTTTTTGCTATTACATCGGCCACTTTCTTGGGAAAGTCCTTACTAACCCGCGAAAGAACCTCATTTACTTCCGTCTCCCCTAGCAGAATTGCCTTTGTAAACTCTTCATGATCTAGACCAAACACATTTTCAAAGGCATGTGAAAAAGGTCCATGCCCCAAATCATGTAGGAGGGCAGCACATAAGACTACCAATCTTTCAGAGGAATCCCATTCAACTCTTCCATTGAAGCTATCATCCACTATACGGCGAACGATTTCATATACCCCTAGAGAGTGATTGAAACGGCTATGCTCAGCTCCATGAAACACCAAATATGTAGTTCCTAGCTGTTTAACTCGGCGCAGTCGTTGAAACTCCTTCGTTCCAATGACATCCCATATCACTTGATCACGTATATGAATATAGCGATGCACAGGATCCTTAAACACTTTTTCTTCTGCTAGCTTTTGCGTAGCATAGCTCATACTTCAACCTCCATCTCTTCTTTTTCTAAACTAAGTATAAAGAAAAAAGCCGCTTCTGACAAAGACGGCTTTCTGTTATTTATTATCATTGGATGAGAGTTTTCAGGCTCTTAAACGTTCACTAATCTATTTTATCCCGCATTAAGGGACAGTAAGACTCCGACTTCAAGCTGGCAAAAGACATGAGACAGCGAAGTGGGAGATCAACTGTCCCTAAAAGCGCGATTGGTTCAACTAATGATTGGCGGGGGATGAAAGAAAACCCCCACCAATCAAAGTTTCACTTTATATTTCCAGTTTAGCGCGTACTTTATCCATTAATTCTTCTTCTGTCAGTGCAGCAACAGGGCGATTATTGACAAAAGTAAATGTCTTTTTTCTACCCGGGCCACAATACGATTGACATTCTTTAATTTCAATTTCAGCCTCTGGATCTATTGCTTTTAGCTTAGGAATTAATGTCTTTAAATTAACGGCCTGACACTCATCGCAAACTCTGAAATGGTTTGCCATTTTGTCCACAACCCTTTCTATAGATAGTCATTTGCCTACACGTCATTGTATCTTAAACTTTATATTGCTATCAAGTGTATTTTACGTGAATAAAAGAGCGATATGTTGTCCATGATGTTAATAGAACAACGAAACTATGAACATGGTAGGAGGACAAACATGGTAAAGGTAAGACAAGACGCATGGATGCAAGAAAATGATGAGCTACTGGCAGAGCTAGTGCTTAGACATGTTAGAGAAGGAAGCACACAGCTAAATGCTTTTGAAGAGGCAGGAGACGAGCTTAATAGAACAGCAGCCGCATGTGGTTTCCGCTGGAATGCAGTTGTAAGGCACCAATATGAAACAGAATTAAAAGAAGCAAAAAAGGAAAGAAAAGAAAAGCTTCGCATACTAGGCAAAGACTATCGCAGAAGAGGTAATGGAATCTACCTTGCAAAGCCGCAAGAAGAAGGAGAACGTCTTCAGTCTATCCCAGTTTCAGCGCTATCAATCGATATTATCATTGCTTATCTAGTTCGCTTACAGCATAGTGATTCAGATATTTCTAGATATCGTCATATGGCTACTATTTCAACGGAAAAGATTCGTAAGCTTGAAAGCGAGCTTGCAAAGCTAGAAAAAGAGAACGCAGCAATTAAACAAGATTACGAGCAATTCGTACAAATCATGAACCGCGCAAGACGTTTAGTTACGCTAAACGACGAGGAAATACCAGCTGTTCCTGTTTTCCAAATGGAGAAGAATGGAAACCTAGTTACGAAAGAGCCACCACTTATCTAATTGGTCACTTCGGAGAGTGGGACAATACCATAACTTGAGCAGAAAGACTATCACGACTTCATCATGATGGTCTTTTTTATACTCTAAGAAAATGTATTTATCCCTCACTTCCAAACGATTAACTGTCATTAACAATTCTTAGTTTAGCGTAAGTGGTAATACATATGTGTGCCTCAACCTTTCATACCGTTTACGAGGATAAGGCTCAAGCAATTGCACTAAGACTTGGTATAATATGTAAAAGATGGTTAGGAGGGATAGAATGAAAAAAGGGGTTATTGTACTAGCTACGTTAACAATAGAAACATTTGTGATTTGGTTGTTTTCTATTATCACCGGTCTGCATTTCATCGATACAATGTTTTTAGGTGGTCTTTTGTTACTTGGAGGCGCTTGGTTTATTTATTTTGTTATAGCGCCAAGAAACGATCAGTATGATCCGACTGTGGAATATAAGTTCGTCCAGAACATGCAGGCATTAAAGCCATTTCAATTTATACGATCCCCTGTTATTTGGGGTCTCTCCTTGTTTCTAATTGGTAGCTTTGTGATAACACTTTTGGAATACTACTCTTTAAGCTAGCAAACTCGCTATAATGGATTTCCTCATATCCTATGCTATAATGAACATAATATAAAAGACTACCCGGTGTTCGAGCACCAGGTAGTCTCTCTGTAATAGCACCGCTCTTAAGAGCGATCAGCAAATTAGGTCAGTAAACCACCCCAAATGCATTCAGGCTGAGGGGTGGTTTACTTTTTTTGTGAAAAAGTAAATGACAATACAAGTATAGCGACAATTAACGAACCAAAGCCAATCATCAAGCTAATCGCCTCATATACTGTCAAACAGCCTCACCCCCTTCCATCCCTTTATCAAAAGACACGGAAAAAGATGTGCTGACCACCCTCAGGAAGCCAATTGCTATTACCATTCTATTATAACATAATAACTGTAAAATAACGGTAATTACCTTCAGTTGTTCTCATTTTGCTAGCAGCTTCTCATTTCTTTGAATCATCCGTTCTAGGTAAAATTGATAGAGTTCCAGCTCTTCCTCCTGTAAAACGGAAGCACGAACGGTACCTGCTAGCTCATGAAGAAGGTGTTGGATCCGAAGAACAATATCTGGAACGGTAAAATCTGTTCCTAAAAGCTCGTTAATGGATGCCATTACCTCTGGTTTTATTTCTGGATAACGAAATTTTGTTTGCTCTCCTTTTAATCCGGCTGCATAGAAGGAGCGAATCAGTTCTGCTCGCTCACTTCCGCTCCCCTCTATACATAGATAGATTTGAACGGCTACCCCTTGACGTAATCTTCTTTGGGATATCCCAGCAAACTTTTTTCCACCTATGCTTAAATCGTAGGAACCAGGGCAATAGGAGCCTATGATTTCATAGGCCTCTATTTGATCTTTCGCCTCTGGGAAAAGCAACCGAATAAAAGTAAGCATTACATCATAGCCAGTATTTATATCAATAGAGTGGTCCTTTTCGGAAAGAATGATGGATATGTTCAGCACACCTTCGTCTAACACGACCGCCAGACCACCAGAATTTCGTACAATTGGTGTATAGCCGTTTTGACGTAGCACCATCTGAGCGTCTTCTACAAATGGGAGTCGGTGATCTTGAATACCCATTACGACCGTTTGATCGTGTACCCAAGTTCGTATGGTCGCAGGAGAAAGCCCCTGGCCAACTAAATGACATAATAGGTCATCTGTAGCGAACGATTCCAGGGCCGATTTATCTCTTCCGCTAATGGACTGATCCCAAAAGCGCCATTCTTTTCGATTTAATAAACCATCTATTTCTGACATACCGTTTCTCCTTACTTTAATGCCTGAGCAGCAGTAATGTATGCTAGCTTGTACACATCATCTGCGTTACATCCTCTTGATAAATCGTTCACTGGTGCGTTTAAGCCTTGTAAAATTGGACCAATTGCTTCAAAACCGCCAAGACGCTCTGCTATTTTGTATCCAATATTTCCAGCTTCAAGTGATGGGAATACAAACACGTTTGCATCTCCTTGTATTGGGGAACCCGCTGCTTTCTTTTGGGCAACGGAAGGAACAATACTTGCATCGAATTGCATCTCTCCGTCAAGCGTTAGTTCTGGTGCCTTTTGCTTCGCAAGCTCCGTCGCTTTTGCAACTTTTTCTGTTTCCTCTGACTTAGCTGAACCTTTTGTAGAGAAGGATAGCATCGCAACCTTTGGATCAATTCCGAATGCTGCAGCAGTTTTCGCGCTTTCTACAGCAATCTCAGCCAAATCTTCACTTGAAGGAGCTATGGTGATTGCACAATCTGCGAACAGGTATCTTAACTCGTCTTTTATCATAATAAATGCACCGCTTGTTTTAGAAACTCCCGGCTTTGTTTTAATTATTTGTAGTGCTGGTCTAACTGTGTCAGCTGTTGTATGAGCAGCTCCGCTCACCAGCCCATGCGCACGGCCAGTGTACACGAGCATTGTGCCGAAATAATTAGGATCTTTTAGAATTTCCTTTGCTTCTTCTGTGGAAACCTTGCCCTTTCTTCTTTCTACAAATGCTGCGACTAGTTCGTCCATTTCCTCGAAATCTTCAGGTGTAATAGAGTGTAAATCCTCAGGTAGATTTTTCCCTATTAAAATCGGATGGATAATACCTTCCTTTTGTAGGATTTTGGCAGCTTCTAAGATGCGTGAATCTTCTCCTTCTGGAAACACAATCGTTAGATTAGTGCCTGCCAAAGTTGTTTTTAATTCTTCAAATAAATTAGCCATTTGTTGCCTCCTGAATATGGGTTATTACATGTTTAAGCATACACCAGATTGTCACAGTTTGTCATGTATGCATCACGTCCAAATAGTATTTCCTAATGTCCTTGTGATAAACTAAAAATGCGAAATATTTCTTTAAAGGGAGTGTCTTTACACGATGAATGAAGCAGCAATTACATTAGACGGCTGGTATGTATTACATGATTTCCGCCAAATGGACTGGGCATCTTGGAAGCAATTAACACCAGAATTGCGTAAACAAGCGACAGATGAGTTCCTATCATTCTTAGATGAGCTTCAAAAAGCAGACGATGCCAAAACAGGAGCACACGCTTTCTATACAGTAGTTGGTCAAAAGGCAGACTTCATGTTAATGACTTTGCGCCCAACGATGGATGAGCTTCAACAGCTAGAAGCTAAATTCAATAAATTGATGATTGCAGACTTTACCATCCCTGCATACTCCTACGTTTCTGTAGTAGAATTATCAAACTATCTAGCTGGAGAATCTAACGAAGATCCATATCAAAACCCACACGTACGTGCAAGACTATACCCTGAGCTTCCTCGCTCTCAATACGTTTGCTTCTACCCAATGGACAAGCGTCGACAAGGAAACGATAACTGGTATATGCTTTCTATGGATGACCGTAAGAGTTTAATGCGCAGCCACGGTATGATTGGCCGTCAGTATGCCGGAAAAGTAAAACAAATCATCTCTGGTTCCGTAGGATTCGACGATTTTGAGTGGGGTGTTACCTTATTCTCCGATGATGTACTGCAATTTAAAAAATTAGTATACGAAATGCGTTTTGACGAAGTGAGTGCTCGTTACGGGGAGTTCGGTTCATTCTTCGTAGGAACTATCTTGCAAGGAGAAAAACGCGAAGAGTTCTTCCAATTATAATAGTTCACTTGGTATCCAGAAGATGTGTCTTTTCTGGATACTTTTTTATTTCTCCATAAGGTTACTACAATTTACCTTTGAAGATACTTGGTAATTTTAGTCATGTTTTGTCATATCGTTGCATAGGCTAAGTTAGGAGGTGATACGTTGCCAGTGATTCGCGCAACGTCCAAGGATGTTGACCTTCTTGCAAGGCTAATGAGGGCAGAAGCAGAGGGGGAAGGAGACCTAGGAATGCTAATGGTTGGGAATGTAGGGGTGAATCGAGTTAGAACTGCTTGCTTAGATTTTACCGACATCCGAACTATCGAAGAAATGGTGTTTCAAAGACCTGGTGGGTTTGAGGCTACGACCAAGTCCTATTTCTATCAGCGAGCAAGAGACAGTGATAGAGCATTAGCTCAACGCGTTATCAATGGGGAACGTTTCGATCCAGCTACTCGTTCACTTTGGTTTTTTGATCCTGGTGAAAATGCATCTTGTCCTGCCCAATGGTACGGTCAGTGGAATTCAGGACGCTATAAATCTCACTGTTTCTTCTCTCCAACAGAATCCGAATGTCCGGAGATTTAAAAAAGAAAGGATGTATAAATGGTTCAATATTATTGGAACCCTGCTGCCTATCCACAGCAGCAATATGTTCAACAACCAGCTGCTCAGCAGCAACAATTTACTCCTGGTCAGCAACAGCCATACACGCCTGGTATAACTATTCCTGCTTCTAGACGTGGTGCAGAAGAGTCCTTTATTGAAAATATTTTAAGATTAAATAGAGGGAAACTAGGTACGTTTTATTTTACCTTTGACAACAATGCTGTTCGAAACAATGTTGTCATTACAGGTGTCGTGGAAGCTGCCGGAAGAGACCATGTTATTATTAGCGATCAAAGTGGAAAAAGATACTTAATGCTGATGATTTACTTTGACTATGCAACATTTGATGAGGAGATTGCATACTTTCAGCAATAAAGTGAAACTTTGATTGGTGGGGGTTTTCTTTCATCCCCATTGAAGTGGGAGTCTTACTGTCCCTTAATGCGGGATAAAACAATGAAGCACTTACCCTTTCGCAAGATCGTAAGTGCTTTCTTACTTGTCCAAACCAGCTTTAATAGATTGCATGTATATATACTCGCTATAAATAAAATAAACCAAACCTCCCTTAGGAGATTTGGTTTATTAGCTTGCGTATTTAACTGCAGATACAATTAGCATAATCCATCCCGCTAGGAATGCTACTCCACCAATAGGAGTGATTGCACCTAGAACACCGATTCCTGTTAAGCTCAGAACATATAGGCTACCTGAGAATATGATAATACCTGCCAAAATTAGATATCCAGCTGTATTTAATGAGGATACTGCGCCTAAAAGTTTACTGCTCATTAAAATACCGATAGCTACTAGTGCTACTGCATGAAACATCTGATATTGCACAGCTGTCTCCCAAGTCGCTAAGTATTTATCCTCGATTCGTCCTTCTAGCAAATGGGCACCAAATGCGCCTAATGCAACGGACAAAAAACCGTTAACGGCACCAGCAATTAGAAAAAATTTCACGTTAACTACCCTCTCTCATTTAAAAATCAAATATAGAATCCCCGTTGGCATCCTCTTCCTGCACTCTTGTACCCACCGAAGGCTCAGCCATCTTAGGCGAGGAAATTACTTGCGACACTTCCACCCTTGGTGAGGAATCTAACGCCAATTCACAGAGAGCTTTTATTGCTGCTAGACTTTCTCTAACCAATTGATCATTGGTATTCTGCCTTGCAGCATGTAGCTGCTTTTCTATCTGCCCTAATATTTGTTGATTTGAGATCATTGCTGTCCTCCCTCTCCTGGCTTTGCTTCAAATCTCAAACAATCGATTCCCGAAGTTCTTTTCACTACTTTAGAAGGGAGTTCCTTTGTTTTAAAGCCATAAGCCTTGCATCCTCTTGGATGATTTGCATCCCAGGTTACATAGAAGTTTCGGCACTTAAAGCAATTTACAGCCACTTATAAACCTACTTTCTATTTAATAATTTTAGCATAGTTACAAACAGAAATCGATTGGCTTCTCACCCCATGCAACTAGCTGAGCATTTATCTGAGAATAGGGTTTGCTTCCCAAGAAGCCTTTATTGGCGCTTAAAGGACTTGGATGTGCAGCCTGGAAGATTACATGCTTATTTGTGTCTATTAATCTACTTTTTGTTTGCGCAGGCTTTCCCCACAACACAAAAATTATCGGCTTTTCACGTTCAGATAATTTTTGGATAACCGTATCAGTGAAGGTTTCCCATCCTTGTCCTTTATGAGAATGAGCTTTTCCAGCACGTACAGTCAATACCGTGTTTAACAATAAAACTCCTTGCTTTGCCCACTTCTCTAAAAAACCGCTTGTTGGTATCGGGCATCCTATATCCGTCGCTAGCTCTTTAAACATATTCCTTAAGCTAGGTGGGATTTTGACTCCTGGTTGGACAGAAAAGCTTAGACCGTGTGCTTGACCTGGACCATGATATGGGTCTTGTCCTAGTATCACTACCTTTACCTCTTCGTATGGCGTGAGACGAAAGGCGTTCCCTATATCTTTCCGTTCCGGATATATGGTGTGTTCTTCGTACTCCTGATCTAAAAAAGCTTGAAGCCTTTGAAAGTATGGCTTGTCCAGCTCCTCCTGAAGAATATCCTTCCAGTTATTCACCCAATCACTCCTTGAATTCGACTTCCACCTCATAATCTACTAATTGAAACAACTCTTTAACAGCCTTCTCTGCATTTTCTTGTGCTGTTAATAAAAGCCCTTGACCTGCCGTCTCTTCAATCATCATATCTTGCGCTGTTTGTATAAGCTCAATCCCTTCGGCGATATTAGCTTCGTCACGGAATAGACCTTCATAAGAGTATATCTCCACATGGTCAAACAGTATTTCTGGTTCACTTAGAAACTCTGCAGCCGGCAAGGTAAGCTTCGCCGTTTTCTTCTCTTCATTTACCTTAATGTCATCTTCCGTTACTTCGGAAAGATCGACCCCTGCTTTCACAGACCCTGGTACTACAAATAATAGCTGGCGTTTTGTACCGGGTAAATCTATTCCAATCTCTTGCCCGAATAAAGCATTATCCTGTCTTTCTATGACAACCTTTGTATACGCTTCCGCAGTTGCAAGCTCATTCAAGTTCTGAACTCTCTCTAAAAAAGCTCCTTTTGATTCTGTAAATGTACTGCCCTGGATAGCCCAAAAGGCTGCAAATGGAAGGGCTGCTATTAGAATTATTGCAATCAGAGTAAGGATTATCGTTGTTTTTGAACCAAATCTCCATAGGAAGGTTGGGAATTTCCAAAAGCTAAAACTCTTCCTTCTTCGTGTATCTTCTGTATATGTTACGGCAGTTTCCTCTTCCTGTGCCTTTAATTCCTTCAATAGTTTTTCCAGCTCTCGGATCTTGTCGTCTTTTCGCATATCCATTCCTCTCTTTCTATTATTCACTTACGTCAAAAAAGGGCAAAAGTTTCTAAAAAACATTCTTTCCCTTTCTCTATTCCCCATTTTCCAACATGTTCACCCGTTTCGACAAGTGTTCTTTTCTTCCAACATGCTTGAATTGAATTTTCCACCCTATCTGATACAATGAAGAATATTAGCTCTTTACAAATAAAGGAGATATTTTCTATGACTATTAAAAAGACATTAACGATAGCAGGATCAGATACATCGGGTGGCGCTGGAATCCAAGCAGACCTTAAAACATTCCAAGAGCACGGAACATACGGGATGAATGTCTTAACTGTTATTGCTACGATGGATCCAGATAATAACTGGAGCCACGGAGTATTTTCATTGCCAGTAGAGGAAATAAAACGTCAAGCAAAGACTGCCTTATCTACAAACGTAGATGCTATCAAGACAGGTATGCTTAGCACAGAAGAAATTATTGAAACTGCAGGTAATATTATAGAAGAGTCAGGGATTACGAATATCGTCATTGACCCTGTGATGGTGTGTAAGGGAGAGGACGAAGTGCTTAACCCTGGAACAGTTGATGCAATGATTACGCATCTGTTGCCTCGTGCCCTAGTAGTTACACCAAATCTATTTGAAGCAGGACAGCTTTCTGGAATTGGTACTTTAAAAACTATTGAAGATATGAAAAATGCCGCTGAAAAGATTTATTCTCTTGGCGCTAAAAATGTTGTGATCAAAGGTGGAAAACAGTTACATCATGACAAAGCTGTTGACCTTTTCTATGATGGAAAAACACATACACTTTTAGAAACAGAAAAGACAGATACCACATATAATCACGGAGCTGGATGTACCTTCGCCGCTGCTATCACAGCTAACTTAGCAAACGGACTTCCTGTGGCAGAGGCTGTGTTTGAAGCTAAGAAATTTGTTTCAGCAGCAATCGCCCACGGCTGGAAACTTAACCAATATGTTGGACCAGTTCTTCATGGAGCAAAAGGAAAATACGGAGCTCCACCAGTTTCCTCTACAATTGTTTAATCCTTCATCGCAGGGTCCCAGCGGCTTTGCGATTTTTTTGTCCCGCATTAAGGGACAGTAAGACTCCCACTTCAAGATGGCAAAAGAAGTGGGAGATCAACTGTCCCTAAAAGCCCGATTGGTTCAACTAATGATTGGTGGGGGATGAAAGAAAACCCCCACCAATCAAAGTTTCACTTTATCTTATAATTTCAATCATTCGCAAGGCAAAGTTTTTTTCATTATACTATTTACAGACAGCTAAACTAGGAGGCAAAAAGTATGAAGCCAGTTGATATAGAGCAGTTACAGGAGTTAATAAACTCCTACGCAAACGAGGATGTATATATCCATTTAGAAACAACAAACGGAGCCTACGCTACTCATTTTAATGAGAACGTTTTTAATGCGGGGGCATTTATCCGAAATGTTGTTCTTCGATATGAGCTAGGAAAGGTTGCAGGAGAATCACCACATCGAGTCGGCTTAAAGCTTCCACATGGTTGGGTGTATGCGCAAGGAATTACACACTTCGAGTTAGATGAACACGGAAGATTATTAATGGCTGGACATGATCAGAGTGGCAAACTTGCAGTAGCATTACAAATTAGTAGAACGCCATTTACATATTAAGGAGGTAAAACAATGAGCTTACCAATGGAACGAAGCGTATTAGTGATTTTCCCCCACCCAGATGATGAGGCTTTTGGCGTTTCTGGAACAATCGCAACCTATGTCAAACAAGGAATTCCAGTTACTTATGCATGTCTTACATTAGGAGAAATGGGTAGAAACTTAGGAAACCCTCCTTTTGCTACACGAGAGACACTTCCACATATCCGTAAAAAGGAGCTAATCGCATCTGCTGAGGCAATGGGTGTAAAAGATTTACGAATGATGGGTCTCCGTGATAAGACAATTGAATTTGAGGACGATGAAAAAATGGTTCAAATGATGGAATCACTTATTCAAGATACGAACCCTTCCTTGATTATTACATTCTATCCTAATTTTGCTGTACATCCAGACCATGACGCAACAGGAAGAGCAGTCATACGTGCAGTACGCCGAATGAAAGTAGAGGAACGTCCAAAAATTTATGCTGTAGCATTTTCTAACAATGCAGGGGAAGTATTGGGCGAACCAGACATCGTACACAATATTGAAGAGTCCTCCGAGGAGAAGCTTGGGGCAATGAGAGCGCATATCTCCCAAACCGCTTGGATGCTAGAGGAAATGGAAAAAAGGCTAGCCGATGGTGAACCAGAAGCAGAAAACTGGCTGCACTTTGAGCGTTTCTATACGTATGATTTTAATAAAGATTTCGAATAATAGGACTTTCCCGCATGCTATAGACGTACTATCCTAAGTGTTTTATGATGTGTATAAATATCATTTGATATTGTATAACTATACAAATATAAAAAGGCGGGTTTACGCTTGAAAAAATTTAATTTATCAACATGGCTATTGTTCCTCCTTCCTTCGATTGTCGGAGTCTTATTATTCATGATTCCACTCCCAATCAATGGGGAACTGAAGATTCCAGTAGCTTTGTTTGCAAATCTATTAGCAGGTACCTTGGTTCCTATTATTCATTGGATTGTATTAGTCACGCTATTAGTAGCAGCTATTGGTTCCGTGATGCATTTATTTGTGAGGAAAAAAGAAACGTTTATCAATAATCTGTTTAAAGTCTCTATATTTTGGACAATCACCCGTGTGGTTGGTGCCATCTTCGCTGTGCTAATCATTTTTCAAATTGGACCAGAGGCAATCTGGAGCGAAAATACCGGTGGGACACTCTTAGATCCAGATGGTGGCTTAGTGTCGTTCCTATTCACGATTTTCCTTTTTGCAGGATTGCTTTTACCATTGTTATTGAATTACGGTTTATTAGAATTTTTCGGAACAATGATGGAAAAAGTGATGCGCCCCATATTCAAGCTTCCAGGTCGCTCTGCTGTTGACGCATTAACTTCTTGGGTGGGAGACGGAACAATTGGTGTCCTTTTAACGGCTAGACAATATGAGGATGGTTACTATACGAAAAAGGAAGCAGCTATTATCGGTTCGACCTTCTCCGTTGTTTCTATCACATTCTGTATTGTCGTTTTAGAAGAGTTGAATTTAGGAGCATACTTTGTACCATACTATTTAACTGTACTTCTTTGTGGTATCGTTTTAGCCCTAATTATGCCTCGCATATATCCGTTAAAAGGGAAAGAAGAAACCTATGTAAATGGAAAACCATTAGATTTAGAAGCAGAAAAATATCCTGCTAACTACAATGCATTTACTCATGGATTAGAAAATGCATTAAAAACAGCAGACAAGAATCGTTCGATATCTCGATTCTTTAAAGACGGCTTCAAAAACGTAATAGATATGTACATAGGGGTAGCTCCAGTAGTATTAGCCTTTGGAACAATTGCCTTAATGCTAGCAGAATACACTCCTATTTTTACAATTCTAGGAAAACCGTTTGAACCATTGCTCATGCTCTTTGGTATTCCAGAAGCAGCAGAAGCAGCTCAAACAATGGTTGTTGGTTTTGCAGACATGTTCCTTCCTTCTATTCTAGGAAGCTCCATCGATTCTGAGATGACTCGCTTCTTTATCGCAACCATGTCTGTAACGCAATTAATCTATATGTCCGAAGTCGGCGGCTTACTATTAGGATCCAAAATTCCAGTGAATTTTAAAGACCTAGTTGCAATCTTCCTACTTCGCACACTGATTTCGTTCCCAATTATTGCTGGGGTAGCACATTTGCTATTTTAATGGTATTGATTAGAAAACACTTATGGTTTGTTAAAATCATAGGTGTTTTCTTGTTTTTTGGGGATATTGGGTTAGAATCGTCGAAGGCTTTCTATGGAGCAAACAGGAAATAGTGGTCGAACCTATGGTTCTCCGCTGCGTCGGACGCTTTCCGCGGGGGCGTGGTAAGCCAGCACCCATCGCTTGCGCGCGTGGTTGTGCTGTCTTACCTATCACCCTGCTCCCGCTGGAGTCGCCGACGCTGCTCCGAACCAATCATACTTCCTTCTAATTTTAAAATTGGTCAATGCATTTCAAAGGTTATAACCCATCAAGAAAGCAAATGGTTTAGTGCAAGCCTCTGTCTGTTGAATTAATACAGTCAGGATTAGAAATAGAAACCAGATCGTAAGTTAACGCTGTCACTAAGTACCCCTAAGATATTAGCTCTTTATGGAAATAACATGGAAATACTTACGGTTATTACTGGTTTACTTGTATCTATTTTCGTATTACTTGCGTTCTCTACAAAGTTACTTGCGCTTAACGGGAGGATACTTGCGGAATTTAACAGTTTACTTGCGGTCAGCAGTAATATCTCTCACCTTAAGTTATTCTTACCATTACTAGTATCAAAAAAAGACCATGCCTAGCTTGGCATGGTCTTTTTGCTGTTAAGCTTTTTTTACTTGTTTTAATTTTAGTTTTTCAATCATGTCCTTCGTCATGACATCTAGGTCGTATTGAAAATGGAAGCCCCACTCTTCTTTTGCAGCGGTTGCATCTATATTATCTGGCCAACTGTTAGCAATTGCTTGACGAACTGGATCCACATCGTAGTCCATTGTGAATTCAGGAATTACTTTACGTATAGACGCAGCAATTTCCTCTGGCTCGAAGCTCATTGCGGTTACGTTGAACGCGTTTCGGTGAATGAGCTTCGTCGGATCTGCTTCCATTAGATCCACGATTGCCTGCAATGCATCAGGCATATACATCATGTCCATATAAGTACCGGCAGCGATGTAGGAGGTGTAGGCACCCTTTTCTAGTGCCTTATAATAAATATCCACTGCATAGTCGGTGGTTCCTCCTCCAGGCAGTGTTTCATTGGATATTAGCCCTGGAAAACGCACTCCCCTCGTATCCACTCCAAACTTATGATAATAGTAGTCACATAAAAGCTCTCCGGATACTTTGTTTACTCCATACATAGTAGTCGGACGCTGTAAGGTGTCTTGTGGTGTATTCTTTTTTGGTGTGGACGGACCGAACGCACCGATAGAGCTTGGCGTGAAAAATTGCATGCCTAATTCACGAGATGCTTCTAGTGCATTCACTAAGCCACCCATGTTCAAATTCCAAGCAAGCAACGGCTTTGCTTCAGCGGTAGCAGACAATAACGCTGCCATGTGAATCATTGTATCTGCTTGAAAATCTTTAGCAAGCTGATGCATTTTTTCACCATCTGTCACATCTAGCAGCTCAAAAGGTCCTTCCTCCGTAACGGCAGAGGATATATGTCTAATGTCGGTTGCCAACACATTGTCTGTACCATATTCTTTTCTTAGCTTCGTGGTAAGCTCCGAACCAATTTGTCCAAGAGCACCGGTGACTATGATCTTTTTCAAAGATATCTCCCTTTCAAAAACAGTTGTATTTTTAGAAAGTACACTTTATTTTAATAAAACATTGGTATTACTAGCTTTTCATGTTGCTAATTATAGTATGTTCATTGGTAAAATACAACTTATATACCTCTCTTTATCTGTTATAATTACTAGAAGGAGGTTTTTTATGAAATATGTACAAATAGGTATCACTTTTATACTTGGCGTATTATTAACTATGGTCATGCATTTTTACGAGCTACCGTTCTGGTTAATTTTTATTACAGTAATGATTTTCTACTTCATACTACAGACAGCTCCACAACTTTATGTCGTGTATGGCTCTAATAACCTTACTAGGATTGAAAAGCATTTAATTAGAAATAGAAAGAATCCTGTTTTTGCATTACCACTAGCTTTAAAAAATGAGGATAAGGAAGAAATCAGGAAAGCCATTGAAACAATTTTGGCGAGGTATAAGTCCCCTTATATGCAGCAGGTTTATAAAACGATGCTAGCAATTTTCGAAAGAAATGCGGCTGGAGCTGAAGCCCATGCGAAGCAGATTCAAAAAGAGCCTTTACGGTCTTATTACATAGCATATGTGGAAGTTTTAAAAGGAAATTACGAGGAAGCTAGAAGTATTAAGGATTCGCAATTAAAAAGTGCTTGGATGCAGCATGCTATTGAGGCATTAATTGCAAAAGAGCAAGGGAATCACGCTTTATATGAAGAAGAGGCGAAAAAAAGCGTCTTTCACGCAAGAGGGGTTCAGAAGTATTCCTTATATTATTCTTTTGCGATTTAAGGAAGTCACCATGAGGGAGGATTGCACCATGCAGTCCTCCCTTACTTTTTCCTCCATTAACTATGAAACTATTATTCTCCATAAAAAAAGTAACCGAGTATAACACTCGATTACCATCTATCATCTATTTAATTACCCCAAGTTCTTTTCCTACTTTTTCGTAGATTGCTACGGCATTATCTAGCATTTCCTTTGTATGAGCGGCTGTTGGCATGTTACGAACACGACCAGTGCCCTTTGGTACAGTCGGGAATACGATAGATTTCGCGTATACCCCTTCTTCAAATAGGCGCTTCGAGAATTGCTGTGTTAATTTTTCTTCTCCAATAATACATGGCGTGATTGGAGTTTCGGACGCACCTATATTAAAGCCAAGCTTCGATAAGCCTTTTTTCAGATAATCACCATTTTCCCACAGCTTGTCGTGAAGCTCCGTAGAATCCATAATCATTTGAACTGCAGCCGTGATTGCCGCCACATCTCCTGGAGGTAAAGCTGTAGAGAATAAGAATGGACGAGAACGAACCTTTAACCAGTCAATTAAATCCTTTTTCCCAGCAACATAGCCACCTACTACCCCAATTGCTTTTGATAAGGTTCCGATTTGGAAGTCAATTTCCTTCTCCAAGCCAAAATGTTTTACAGTACCCTTCCCTTTACCTGTTACTCCAGATCCATGAGCATCATCTACATACGTAATTAGGTCAAATTCCTTTGCAATCTCTACGATTTCTGGAAGCTTTGCAATATCTCCATCCATCGAGAATACCCCGTCTGTGATGACCATTACTTTATTATATAAACCAGATTCTGTTGCTTCCTTTGCTTTTGCACGAAGGTCTTCCATATCTGAATGCTTATAGGCAATTATTTTTGCTTTCGATAAACGACAGCCATCGATAATGGAAGCATGGTTTAATTGGTCAGATAAAATGGCATCATTTTTATCCATGACAGCAGAAATAGCAGCCATATTACAATTGAAGCCGGATTGGAAAGAGATTGCGGCCTCTGTCCCCTTAAATTCTGCTAGCTTTTCCTCTAATTGAATATGTAGATCTAAGGTTCCGTTAATTGTGCGAACGGCACCAGCACCTACACCGTACTTGTCCACTGCCTTTTTAGCAATTTCCTTAAGCTCTTCGTTTGTTGCTAAGCCTAGGTAGTTGTTAGAGGAAAGATTAATCAGCTGCTTACCACCAACTTGGATAATTGGACCATTGGCTCCCTCAACTGGATCAATTTCGTTATATAAACCTTGATTTTTTAGTTCTTCTAGATTTTCTGTTAAAAAGCTATTTAGTACTTTAGACAAAGTCATCTTCCTTTCAAACAAAAATAGTCTTCTTTATTTTACCATGCTTCTTGAAAAATACGTAAGAAAAGCGCAAGCGAGGATGGGGAGTAAATCTTTCACATACCCGCTTTTTTAAATCATTGATTTCCATTGTGGCGGACGCTTTTCGCGGGCACGGCTCCAGCCTTCTCCCTCGCTCCGCTCAGTCCGGGTGCTTACGCTCGTGCTGTTCCCGCAGAAGTCGCCGCCTCCATTCCAATCAACTCTTCGCGCTTCTGCTAACTGGCTTTCCTTCACACATCATACCCTCCCGTATTCCTTGTATATTAAATGTATCCCCAAAAGGTAGTACTACTATAATTCCCTATAAACTAGAGCCCTTATCTGGCAGTATACGATTTGATCAGTCTATAGGATAATATGTTTTGTTGGAAAATAAATGAGCTAAAAACAAATTGCTGCTTGGACAATAGTCGAAATGCGATTCCGCCAATTCGAACGTTTAAATACCTACTCCTAAAAGCAATTCATGACCTATAAAGCGCCTATCTCTGCCCCGACAAGCAAATGGGGAACGGCGAGGAGGCAGCCCCTCAGCCACCACAGCCGGGTCACATTTGACCTCGAGGGGCATGGCGCTGGAGCTGGACAATAAAAAAAAGCGAGCAGAAATATTCTGCTCACCCAATTGTTTGTATCATTTTATCATATACCTCTCTCCATTTTTCTTCATCAATTGCTGAATCATAGAGGGCTTTGATCAGCTTTTGCTCAGAGGCATAGGTGCAAATATAATCCTGTGCAAGCTCCATCTCGCTCGAGTATGCTGCCTTTATTTCCGCTAGTCCTTGTTCATCTATTTTGCTTTCATCAATACAAGAGAAGAAATTTACGATTACATCCCCTTCTCGCTCTGGTTCATAGACATGAGGATGAGTCGCGTCAATGATACTCAGCTGCAGTTCTGGCACCACTACTCCGTCTACACTGTTTGCGTCTAAGCCACACCAAATCATTCGCACATCAAGACCATGATTTTTTGCTTCGTCTGCAAATTTCTTCAGGAATGATGATTTCCCACTACCAGGAATTCCTTTAATGAAAAGCCGACTTTTCAGGTTTTTCGAGATGGAAGGAAATGTATCTTTTGCTCCAAATGGTGTTAAGGAACCCATTAGTCGGTGAGTCGTTTTGCCATTTTTTTGAAGCTGAATATTTCCAATACAATTTTTTTGAAGTTCCTTTAATAAACCATCTATTCCATCCCAGTTCATCGCTGGTAGATTGATATTTTCCCAGTCATCATGAATAAGCTTTGCCCTGGATAGAGCCTGCATCCCCTTTGTAAGCCACGTATTATTGGTGAGTTGCTTTTCCTTAAGTACTGGCCCTATATCTCGGAGTTTATCTGTATTATAGGCCTCATAGTAGGGCACCCACTCGTGTCCTGCTCCGTAATAGCTTGGATCAATCGTATCCGTTTGTAAGTATAATGTCTTTGTTTCCCCTACATACACTGCTTCCAGCGTATCTTCATCCAAAGGATCATAAAACCATTCCACATCGTTTCCTCTTCTAATTGCTTGATAGGAAACTTCCTTTAAAATCTCAGTCAATCGAGAGGATAGCGGTCCTTTTAAGAAATATACTTTTTTTGCTTCTTGGATGATTTCTTTGTAAAAGCTTTTAACTCCTTGCCCCGTATAAGATTTCCCCATGTAGTGTGTAATTGTTCCGTTCAAATGGTCATCCTTTCTTTCTATGATTCACTGGATAATATATGCAGGTCCCAAATCGCTTATGAGAAAAACTCCAGAAAAAAAGTGCAGCAATCATCATCCGTGATTGTCTGCACCTTTTTCAAAAGGAATATTATATTCGCAAACTTTTTTTAACAACCGTTGTGACCAAGGGAGTGTATAATGAACAATCTGACCTAGCAAAAGAGCAATCAGAATAGTACCTAGCCCAATAGGACCGCCTAGTAACCACCCTACCAATGCTACTGTTAGTTCTAAAAAAGTTCGTACCCATTTGATACTCCACCCTGTTTTCTTCACGATAAGCAGCATTAATGAATCTCTAGGTCCTGCTCCAATATTCGGCGAAACATAAATACCGATACCAACACTCATAATGACTACTCCTAAAAGGAACCAGATTAGTTGGGAAACAAAAGAAGTAGGTTCAGGAAGAAGCCAATTAAATAAGTCAATAAGTGAGCCAATACAAATAATATTAATTATCGTACCCAACTGTGGTAATCGTTTTGTTCCGATCATCGTCACCAATACAATGATGACTCCTGTTAGAATTGCCCATGTACCAATAGTGAGACCCAGGTGATTGTATAATCCAACGTGCAGCACATCCCAAGGACCAATGCCGATTGCTTGTCCCTTAATAGTTAGCGATATTCCGAACGCCATCAATGTAATCCCGCCAACAAAAAATAACCAACGCCATACAAGTTCTTTCATGTCTATCCTTCTTTCTACTATTGGACAAATAGTTTCAATAAAAAACCATTCTCACTAAAAGTGGAATGGTCGCTAGTTTTATTTTAGTTGAATAAACGACAGTTTAAAAGGGCTAAGAAATTCCATATGAATCCACCAGTAAAATAAGTGTCTAAAAAAATAGGAAACCAAGAATACTTCCGATTACACTTTTCAAGATGAGATAAAAATCTAATTAGACCATTTCGGAATATTAACAGATGGACGCAATCTTTCCTTTTGTCATTAGTAGCAAATGCTCTACCGTCATCTTCACCTGCAGGCCAATTTTTCCCCCACTTACTATAATATAAGGCAAGTTAATCGCTTCCTCATCTAAAATGGTGGGAAAAAGCTTCTTCATGCCTATTGGAGAGCAGCCTCCTCGTATATACCCAGTGATTGCAAGCAGGTCCTTCACAGGCAATAAATCTATCTTTTTTTCTCCTACCTCTTTTGCGACCTTCTTCAAGTTCAATTCTTGTTCCACTGGAATAATGCAGACAACATACTTACCTGTCCCTGCGGTAGTTACAAGGGTTTTAAACACCCGCTTGGCTGGATAGCCAATTTTCTCTGCCACAGATAGTCCATCTATTTTCCCGTCCGCTGCTTTATACTCTATTAACTCGTAGAGTACTTTTTGCGATTCTAATAAGCGGATAGCATTTGTTTTTTTATTTTTTCCCATAGTATTTCCCTACGCTATACGGAAAAAGCTAGGTTCCATGGAAGCAAATCCGAAATTTTTAAGATTTACCTGATAGCTAT
Source organism: Psychrobacillus sp. Z16_25 (assembly GCF_056856695.1). Lineage (NCBI taxonomy): Bacteria > Bacillati > Bacillota > Bacilli > Caryophanales > Bacillaceae > Psychrobacillus > Psychrobacillus sp. Z16_25. Next base: position 182,610 of record NZ_JBXEOV010000004.1, read on the forward strand.
ACCTTTCAATTGCTTTTTCCCAAAGCATCTTTTGTTGTATGATTCCTTTTTCCAATGGGGGTAGCTGGGATACTTGACGTTCACCAACTTCGCGTGCTCTCCATTCTTGCTCAATCTGAGCGGATGCGAGTTCATTTAGCACAATTTGCGACTGCTCATGCTGAATTCTAGAAGAAGCCGTAGCAACCAATTGAAGATCTTTAACAGTGACTGGCGTGCGAGATAATACTGCACTTCTCTTCTTTTTTAAGAGAGAGATAGTCTCCTCGCTTGAATGTCCATTAATTGCTTGAATAGATAAATATGGTGCTCTGTTTTCTGTTTGTTGAAATTCCTTAATGGCTTCTCTTCTATCTGTGCTCTCTGCTTCCTTTTCTTTATTCCCTAGTAAAAGAGCCTCTAAATCACTTAAAGAAGGTAGCTTCGTCTGATAATATTGCGCATGCTTTTTATATGCTTCCCCAGCGTTCTTACGTAATTTACTTGATTCTAGACTGGTTAGGGTGTTTGTCATCCCATTTCCAGTGTACCTCAGTATACTCATTCTTTTCCCTCACATTCGCCCTAGTTATATACCTAACATTCTACCATTTTATCAAAATAATCAAACAACCTTTTGTCCTTGCTTTCTTTAATCCTTTAGGCGCATCTTCATCTTCAGCAAAATTACTACCGAGTAGTACTTTTCACACGTGCAAATAAAAAGATTTTCCTTTATCAGTAAGTGATAGAGTATGTACTAGGTTAAAGTCCCTATCAGTGGTAGAAATTGCTCTGTCGCCGCCGATTTCCTTATTCATAAGGCGCACTTCTTTTTACTTCCCAATATTATCTCCCTATATTTTAGCAATTTAAAAACTCTCTTTTGAAAATTGATATTACATTTTTATGATAAAGAGAATCGAACCGAAATGAGATAGTCATTAATTAGTAATTTTTATAATTATAGGAGAATAATCAACTTTATTCTGATATAATAAAATGTTGGAAAAAATTGATAAAGAAGGTTTAAGATATGAAGGATTTAAAAATTCCCACAAAACGCTATAGACCAGAAATAGAAGGAGTGCGTACTGTAGCTACATTACTTGTAGCGATTTACCATATTTGGTTAGGGAGAGTTTCTGGTGGCATAGATGTATTTTTTGTACTTTCTGGATTTTTAATTACTACTTCCTTACTGTCGAAAGTTGAAAGGACAGGAAGTATAGGTTTTGTTCATTTTATTGTGGGATTAGCAAAACGACTATTTCCACAAGCATTATTCGTTACGCTAGTGGTAGGTATTTCTGCGGTCTTTATTATTCCAAAAGTCCAATGGGAATCACTTGTTTCCCATATATTTGCTTCCACATTTTATTTTGAGAACTGGCGTTTAGCAATCGATTCAGTTGATTATTTGGCTCGTGATAATGCGACAAGTCCCTTGCAACATTTTTGGTCGCTATCGGTACAAGGACAGTTCTATATTATCTGTCCACTTATCGTTGTCTTTTCATTTATGTTAGCTCGTGTCATTCTGAAGACACCACTTCGTAAGACGCTTTTAACAGTATTATCCGTGTTATTCGTAATATCAATCAGTTATTCGATTTATAAAACTGGTACCAACCAACCATGGGCGTACTTTGATACGTTTGCACGTTTATGGGAATTTAGCATTGGCGGTATCTTTGCACTATTGCTACCATATTTACGAATAAACAGATATATTAGCACTGTAGCGGGATGGATAGGGATTTTCATCATTTGTTTAACAGGTATAGTTCTACCGGTGTCCACTGTTTTTCCAAGCTACTTAGCATTAGTGCCTATTTCTGGCGTGTTATTAATTATAGTAGCCTCCGAAAACAGTACAAGTCTTGGTATCGATAAATTTTTAGGTCGTAAGATATTCGTCTTTTTAGGTAGCCTAACTTATGGATTCTATCTATGGCATTGGCCTTTACTAATTTTCTATCAAACAGCTTTCGAGACACAAGATGTTCCGCTTACACATGGCGCGCTCATCCTATTAGCTACATTCGTCTTATCTTATATTTCTACACATTTAATAGAGATCCCAATTCGCAGTTTAGATATAAAGCTTAATAAATTTAAGTTATATGAAACTTTGACAACGTTATTGCTACTCGTTGTTGCGATGGCGTTTGGTTTTTCTCAATATGTAAGTTCTGAAAAAGAAGAGGCAAGCACTACTGTCTCGTCAAAAGATTATCCGGGTGCTCGCGTTTTGTATGAAGATATAGAGTTAGAAGAGGAGGTAGAATTAATCCCGTCCCTTTTAACATTAAAAGAAGACATCCCTGAGTTTTATAGTATGAGAAAATGCTTATCACGTAATTTAGAGGAAGTACGTATTTGTCACTTCGGGGCTACCGAAAATCCAGATTATACGGTTGCTGTTGTCGGTGGCTCACATTCAGGGCATTGGATGCCAGCATTGGAGATTTTAGCGGAAGAAATGAACTTCCAAATTGACCTTTACAGTCATGATGGTTGTCGCTTTACAACGGCAGATTCAAATTCAAATTTCCTTCCATCAGATGCATGTTTGGCTTGGAATGAAAATTTAATTGAGATATTAAAGCAGGATCCACCAGATTTAGTTTTTGCTCCGAGTACGACGAATGATGAGGAAGTGATTCCACAAGGGTTTGTTAATCAGTGGAAGGCACTTGATGGATACACACATATTTTCGGAATTCGTGACAACCCGAGGATGGATGAGAAAACTCCAGAGTGCTTAGAGCGTGTAGTAGACGTATCCGAATGCTCCGTAGCACGTGATGATGCATTATCTGAAGTTGCACCGTGGGATAATACACCTGGTATTCCAGACAACGTGTACTTTGCAGATTTATCGGACTACTTCTGTGATGAAGAAAAATGTTATTCGGTAATTGGTAACATTATCGTTTATCGAGACGATAACCATATTACAACCGATTACATGAAAACATTAGCACCAATGTTAAAAATACCATTACAAGAAGCTTTTGACTTATTAGATAGCGGTACATTTGAACAGCATAGAAAACTAGATTCCTAGTAAGTGAAATGAGATGGGCTTTAATAAGCCCATCTTTTTTTATTCCATCTAACCTCATACCCTACCCATCTCGCTATTCTCCCCAAACCGATAAAATAAAAACGACTACCCGAGTATACGAGTAGTCTTCCATATGTTTTGTTATTAAGCCGCCATGTTACGGCAAGCCTCGGCACATTTGTAACAAGCCTCCGCACATCTTTGACAATGGTCATGGTCGTGCTTCGCACATTCGTCACCGCAGCGCTGACAAATCTCTGCACATAGCTTACAAATATCCTTAGCAAATGGACTGTTTCTTGTCATGGCTTGCACAGCAAAGCCGCAAATGTCTGCACATTCCCGGTCTAGCCGAATACATTCCGCCATCATCTTCACATGTTCTTCACTTAAGCAAGCATCAAAACAATTATTACACGCCTCTAAGCATTCCTGGCATGCTTTAATACAAGCTTCGTATTGGTTGTTCATGTTCCTCTCCTCCTTGCGTAAATGCTATCCATTAGCCATTTTCCCTGTTAGAGAGGACTCAAACATCTTGTTATTTGGCTGATAACTCACTTTCCAATACCCACTTATGATTCTTCATTTCTTGCCCATCTGTGGTAGTCAAGTCAATCATGTACACAGTTTCCTTTTCCACTGTGTCAATCGTGGCTATTGACCCTTTCATCCCTTCCATATGAGAAGCTAGCAGCTCCACTGTATCTCCAACCTCATATGCTTGCTCAGCATTTTTCAGCTCTTCTTGAACAACCCATTTGTGGTTTTCTACCTTCTCGCCATCCGAGGAAGTATAAGTTACTGAATAGGTTGTGGTATCAAAGGCTCCAGTGACTCTTCCTTCAGCACCATCCATGCCCGGCATATGGTCCGCATTGACTATTACCTCACTGTCTATAGGAAATGCTGGGTCAGCAGCAGCCTTCATTCCCTCCGGTGCCTCTCCTCCATCCGTCTCATGGTTCATGTGAGCCTGATGATCTGTGCTCTCCTCCGACTCCTGTGTTTCGTCATTGCATGCACTGATAGATAAGGATAGACCAATTAGTAATAGTAACGTCCATTTTTTCATTATATCTCCTCCTTAAAGCTTCACTCTTTGTAGCCTTAACGCATTTAAAACAACGGACACAGAGCTAAATGCCATCGCGGCTCCGGCAACCCAAGGAGCTAACAATCCTATTGCGGCAATTGGAATTCCAAGCGTATTGTATGCAAATGCCCAAAAGAGATTCTGTTTAATATTAGCCATTGTTTTACGACTCATCATAATTGCATCTGCAATACTGTTTAAATCGCCTCGAATCAATGTAATATCTGCAGCCTCCATTGCCACATCTGTTCCTGTTCCAATAGCCATCCCGATGTCTGCTACCGCAAGAGCTGGAGCATCATTAATACCATCACCAACCATTGCAACCTTCTTACCTTGGGCTTGTAATTTTTTAATTTCTTCTGCTTTCCCCTCAGGCAATACCTCGGCTATATACTGTTTAATACCGGCTTCTTTTGCAATAGCGGCAGCTGTGCGTTTATTATCTCCAGTAATCATTACAACCTCTATACCCATGTTAAGTAGGCGTTCAATCGCACGTTGGGAAGATTCCTTCATTGTATCTGCAACTGCAAGCATTCCTGCATATTTTCCGTCAACGCTTGCAAGCATAACAGTTTTCCCTTGATTCTCTAGAGCTTCCATATCACGAATAACTTCTTGTATGTCTATTTCATGCTGAAGCATAAGCTTTCTAGTACCCACTAAGACAGACTTTCCTTGGATTGTCGCTTTCACTCCATGGCCCGGTATTGCTTCGAATTCCTTTGCCTGTAATGCGCTATCTGGAGCTCCAGCTACAATTGCTTGTGCTAGTGGATGCTCTGATTGCTTCTCAGCAGCTTTCACGTATGCAAGAAATTCCTCATTACTCCAACCACTTGCAGGGACGATATCTGTTAACATAGGCTTTCCATTAGTCACGGTACCAGTCTTATCTAGGACAACCGTTTGGATTTGCTGCGTTTGCTCCAGATGCTCTCCACCCTTAAACAAAATTCCGAACTCTGCTGCTCTACCCGAGCCAGCCATAATGGAGGTTGGCGTTGCAAGACCTAGTGCGCACGGACACGCAATCACTAGCACGGAAATTAAAGCTTCGAGAGCAGGAGTAAATTCTCCAGGACTGACAATAAAGAACCAGACTAAAAATGTAATGACCGCAATTCCTACTACAATTGGGACAAATATGCCGGATATTCTATCCGCTTGACGCTGTATCGGTGCCTTCGATCCTTGTGCATCTTCCACAACTTTAATAATTTGTGCAAGTGCTGTATCTCTGCCAACCTTTGTGGCTTTCATTCTAATAAAACCGTTCGTATTTATGGTAGATCCGAATAAGGAATCTCCTTGTTTCTTATCCACAGGAATACTTTCACCAGTTAGCATAGATTCATCGACTGCACTATTTCCTTCTATCATTTCTCCGTCCACCGGGATTTTTTCTCCTGGTTTTACTAAAAGCACATCTCCTACTAATACTTCATCTATTGGAATCGCTAATTCTTTTCCATCTCTAAAAACCAATGCAGTTTTTGCCTGCAAGCCCATAAGCTTTTTAATAGCCTCCGATGAGCGACCTTTAGCTTTTGCCTCAAATAGCTTTCCTAAAATAATAAGCGTCAGCAAAACAGCACTTGTTTCAAAATAAAGCTGTGCGGCATGATGCTCTCCGATATGTCGGAACGCTTGGTATACACTATAAAAATAAGCAGAAGATGTTCCGAGTACGACTAGTACGTCCATATTGGCACTTTTATTTTTTAGCGCCTTGTAAGCACCTACATAGAACTGCCAGCCGATGATAAATTGTACTGGCGTTGCCAATGCCATTTGAACAAATGGATTCATTAAGATATCCGGCATGTAAATAAAGGAGGTAAACGAAAAATGACCGACCATTGTCCATAGCAATGGTAATGATAAGATTAATGAAAAGATAAATTTCCTTTGTTGCTTTTGTATTGCTAGCTCACGATGATCTACTGTTTCCTTTTCTTCCGATTGATCCACCGCTCCATAACCGAGCTTCTCTACCTTTTGAATAATCTCAGCAGCAGAGAGTTCGGAGGGATTGAATTCAACCGTGGCACGCTCTAACGCCAGATTGACAGACGCTCGAGAAACTCCAGGCAATCGATTTAGCCCTTTTTCTATTCGAGCCGAGCACGCTGCACAGGTCATCCCTGTTATAGCAAACTCTTTTTTCTCCTTCACAACGTCATAGCCTAAATCTTGAATCTTCTTTTCTAAATCTAGCTCCGTTATCTGTTCAGGGTCATATTGCACAACAGACTTTTCAAGCGCCAGATTGACATTTGCCTCCTGCACGCCATCCATTCTATTTAACCCTTTCTCAATACGAGCTGCACATGCAGCACAGGTCATCCCTGTAACCTTGAAGCTCGCTTGTTTTCCTTGATTGCTCATTGCCATCACCTTTCCTATACGGGTAGGGGGTATAAAAATTGAATAAAAAAGTACAAGCACCTCTGCCTGTTCATTGCCTGCTCATTCGAGAGTAAAGTTCAGCTAACTGAGAGTAAGTTCTGGCTATCCGAGAATAAATCCCCTCCGAATGAGAGTAAATCGACTTTTTGAGAATAAAAGCTGTCTATCCGAGAGTAAAGTTCCCCCGAACGAGATTAAATCCCAAGTAAACGAGAGTATTGTCTCCCTAACCGAGAATAAATCCAGCAGCCGGCAATTCGAAAGTAAGCCACCAGTAACCCCAAACTCAATTCCCCAATACGAGAGGAAATCCCTTCTATTCTTGATGAATAAAAGGGATTCATTTATTCCAGCTCTCAAATTTTATAGAACATCGTATCCTTGCTCATCAATTGTTTCCTTGATTTTATTAAGAGACACTTTGTTTTCTTCATAGGAAACGTCTACTTTTCCGGATTCCAGATATACTTTTACTTGCTCAACGCCATCTAGGCCTCCTACATTTGTTTCCACAGTCTTTACACAGTGACCACATGACATTCCTTGTACCTGTAATGTAACTTGATTTAACATAAACGATTCCTCCTATTATTTTCTCATTAATTTTTGTATAGTAACCAAAAGCTCATCTAACACTTCTTCATCACCTTCAGACAGTCGATCTGCCACACATCCCTTAAGATGTCCCTGCAGAAGAACCTTTGCCACGCTATTTAATGCTGATTGGGTAGCTGAAAGTTGGGTAATAATATCATCACAATAAACATCCTTTTCTACCATTCCCTTTATTCCTCTGATCTGGCCTTCAATACGATTTAAACGGTTGGTCAGGTCCTTTTTCACATGGTCCGGATGGTGACTTTTCCTACAAGACAACTCTTCCGTTAATAAAGTGCTGTCATCTAATACATTATCCAAGCAATCAACCTCCTATCCTCTATCTCCATCATATTATACCTAATAGGGGTATGCAAGATTTAAGTCCTCTAAATTATCAGATTATATAGGGACAGAATGTCTTATTTATAATTTCTCAATAAAATAAGGATTTATACTACCTTCGTTACTCTTCCCCAAAATAGTAGGCTAGAAAATGAAATTAGACATTTTCAAAAATCACATATCTCTGTCCTTCTTATATAACACCAAATCAGTCGAACTAATACCATATAAAAAAACCTCTCCGATTTCTCAGAGAGGCCATTTTTATTATATTTCTAACGTGTTTTCAATTTCATATTCCTCCAAAAGGGCAGTTAGCCAAGAAGAATATTCTTCATTTATTCTACTTTCGAGAATTACTTCTCTTACTTCCTCTTTCACTTCTTCAAGAGTGGCTTCTTTTGCTTCTTTCTTTCCTGTTACCTTAATAATATGATATCCATATCCGATTTGAATAGGGTGACGTCAGCGTGATGTCGAACAGCAATAAAGATGCGGTAGCCTTGAAGCTATTGTAAACACAAGAGTAATCAAAGATTTATAAACGAAACAAGCCAATATGCTATAGTTATCATAAGGTAAGATGAAAGGATGTTAATCGATGGCAAAAAGTATTGTAATTGCTGAAAAGCCTTCCGTAGCTCGTGACATAGCTAGGGTTCTAAAATGCACGAAAAAAGGAAACGGTTTTTTAGAAGGAGATAAATATATCGTCACTTGGGCGCTTGGACATCTAGTTACTTTAGCTGACCCAGAAGCCTACGACGTGAAATATAAAACATGGAATTTAGAGGACCTTCCTATGCTTCCAGAGCGCTTAAAATTAGTTGTGATGAAGCAAACAGGGAAACAATATAACGCGGTAAAGAGCCAGCTGACTCGCGGAGATGTAAATGAAATTATTATTGCGACTGACGCAGGACGTGAAGGAGAGCTTGTTGCCCGCTGGATAATTGAAAAGGCAAAGATAAATAAGCCAGTGAAACGTCTGTGGATATCTTCAGTCACTGACAAAGCAATTAAGGACGGCTTTCAAAATCTAAAGCCAGGTAAGGCATATGAAAATCTGTATGCTTCCGCAGTTGCTAGATCAGAAGCAGATTGGTATATCGGTTTAAACGCTACCCGAGCACTTACTACGCGATTTAATGCCCAGCTGAACTGTGGACGTGTTCAGACCCCTACTGTCGCGATGGTTGCTGCACGTGAGGATGAAATTAAAAACTTTAAGCCTCAGACGTATTATGGAATTGAAGCACAAACAGAAAATGACTTAAAGCTAACCTGGCAGGACGGGAATGGAAATAGCCGAAGCTTTAACAAAGAGAAAGTCGACGACATCGTGAAAGGGCTTGGCAAGAAAGACGCTACAGTCGTTTCTATCGATAAAAAAGCGAAAAAATCCTATGCACCTGCTCTCTATGATTTAACCGAGCTGCAACGTGATGCGAATAAAATGTTTGGATACTCAGCGAAAGAAACATTAAACATCATGCAAAAGCTTTACGAGCAGCATAAGGTACTGACATATCCAAGAACGGACTCAAGATACCTTTCTTCTGATATTGTTAGTACAATTCCAGAGCGCTTAAAGGCATGTGCTGTTGGAGAATATCGTACGCTTGCCAACAAGCTGTTAGCTAAGCCAATTAAAGCAACAAAAGCATTTGTGGATGATAGCAAGGTTTCAGATCACCATGCAATTATTCCCACAGAAGGCTATGTCAATTTCTCCGCTTTCACAGACAAAGAGAGAAAAATTTATGACCTAGTAGTAAAGAGATTCCTAGCAGTTCTCTACCCACCTCACGAATATGAACAGTTAACATTACAAGCTACAATCAATGGAGAAAAATTCATTGCTAGAGGAAAAACCATTCTTCAAGCAGGCTGGAAAGAGGTTTATGAAAACCGCTTTGATGACGACGATGCATCTGATGATGTGAAGGAACAAATCCTTCCACGCATTGAAAAAGGACAAGTGTTAAAGACGAAGCTCATTATGCAAACCTCTGGCCAAACAAAGCCACCTGCACGTTTTACAGAGGCTACGCTGCTGTCAGCAATGGAGAATCCAACGAAATACATGGAAACGAATGATAAGAAGCTAGCAGAAACGTTAAAGTCTACCGGGGGATTAGGGACTGTTGCTACAAGAGCGGACATTATAGACAAGTTATTTAACTCCTTTTTAATTGAAAAGCGTGGTGGCAAGGATATCTATATTACTTCTAAAGGTCGCCAGCTGCTTGACCTTGTCCCAGATGAGTTAAAATCACCTGCTACAACGGCAGAATGGGAGCAAAAGCTAGAGTTAATTGCAAAAGGAAAGCTAAAAAAAGAAGTTTTTATTAATGAAATGAAGAAGCACACGAAGGAAATTGTTGCAGATATTAAATCTAGTGATAAAAAATATAAGCATGATAATATATCCACTAAATCTTGCCCGGACTGTGGAAAACCAATGCTTGAGGTAAACGGCAAAAAGGGCAAAATGCTTGTCTGCCAGGACCGTGAATGTGGTCACCGTAAGAATGTAGCACGTGTGACGAACGCACGCTGCCCACAATGTAAAAAGAAAATGGAGCTTCGAGGTGAAGGCGAGGGCCAAATCTTCACATGTAAATGTGGACATCGCGAAAAATTATCTGCCTTTGAGGCTCGCCGTAAAAAAGAAGGCAGTGGAAAAGTGGATAAACGTACTGTTCAAAAATACTTGAAACAGCAACAACAAGAAGAGCCTGTGAATAACGCATTCGCAGAGCTACTAAAAGGCTTAAAGCTAGACGACAAATAAGAAAAGCGCAAACGCTGGAGCTGGTATACTTAAAATGCCAGCATCAGCACGTTCCTGACATAAAAATAAAAAGAGTGTAGACATGTAATTCTGTCTACACTCTTTTTGCTATACCAACTTTTGTCCACAGTTCGGACAGAAGTTTGCGCCAGTCGTTTTTTGTCCACAGTTCGGGCAGAAATTAGGCATTTGCCCTCCGCTTGGTGGATTTGCTTGGCCTGATTGTTGATTATTGGACGAATTCGAAGGATTAGATTGGTTCATGTTTTTCATCATTTCATTCGCCATATTCATCCCCATCATCATACCAGCCATATCGGAAGCTGCACCTGAGCCCGAAAGCTTACCCGATGCCATCGCATCCGTCACCGAAACCTGCTGATATTTAGACAGATCACCAATCATGCCATGAGAAGCATTTTTCGTGATCATATCTTGGATTTCCTGTGGATAATTAAAGCTCATTATGTTGAAGCCCGTAATCTTCATCCCGAGGTCCATGATTTCCATATCTAAATCATCTTGAATACCTTTAGCTATATCTGAAGCATTGGCTTGTAAATTAAACATATCCTTTCCTTCACGGCTAATCCATTTCATAAGTAGCTGATCCAGAATAGACGTAATTCGGATTTTTACGTCCTCCACCACATAGGTGTTTTTCACTCCTGCAACCCTGTCAATTAGCGCCACATAGTCGTTTACTTTAAAGTTAAACGTTCCATTCGCACGGATTGGCATCCCTCCTGGAAGCTGTGGAGTCGGGATATTAATAGGATTTCTCGTTCCCCACTTCACTGTGAATTCCTTTGTATTAACAAAGAGAACCTCGACACGCATCCCACTATTAAACCCAAATCTAAATCCTTTTAAAGTAGAAAGGAAAGGAATGATTTGAGACTCAATATCATACTCGCCCTCATTCTCAAATATCCCTTCAATACGGCCGCTATTAAAGAATATCGCATCCTGACCTGGACGAATAAACAGCTTACTTCCTTTTTTAATCTCGGAGTTATTCCATTTCCAAAAAATCATATCTTCTCTAAATTCTTTCCACTCGACTACATCTGAAAACTGACCTCTAAAAAAAGACATTTCCTCATTCCTTTCTCTTACACATTTAAGAAGGCATTAGAATTTCCCACTGCTTCCACTAAACGATCTTCCACCACCTGTTACGCCTCCCCCACCACTTTTATTGGAAGGCTTACGAACTTTCGTGACAGTCTGATTAACAAAGACATCTCTCTTACTATTTACTCTTACATTGTTTTGATTAAGATAGGTATGGCTATTTACTGTTACCCTTCCACCAGAGTTATACACCATAGAGCCGACTACTATACAAGCAATAAGCAAGGCAGCCCCTACTTGAAACCACCACTTATGCAGGATATTATTGGATTCCGGTAAAGTCTGCATATATTCATCGGCAGTTAGGATAAATTGTTGGAAAGCATCATAATACCTTCCCTCTGATAAAGCTGGAATTATCATCTCCTGTATTTGAGCCATCCTATTATTATCTAGATATTCTTCAGCCTTCTCAAAACCCATTAATACAACATCCCGATTTTCCTTATCCACATCTATACCAACCATAGCTGCACTACCGTTTGGTTCAGTTCCATAGCCTACAGCAAATTCATCCGCAAAGTCGCTCATGTATGACTGTAATTGTTGTCCACCATGTCTAGTAATGATGATAAAATCAGTCTCATTCTTAACGCTATATTCCTTTGCAAGCTGCTCCAACAGCTCTACTTCTTGCGAAGATAATATTCCCGCATCATCAAAGACATAGCGTTCTGGCGTTAAAGCCTTGGTAGCCCCAAAGGGAATAAATAGAATAATAAAAGTAAGCAGCGTTATAGCATATTTTTTCACCACAAATCGCCTCCCATCGCAAGCGAAATTCCTTTTAGTACAACAAAGGATGCTGCAGCAATACCACTAAACCAGCCAGCGACCTTCTCCCCACTGATTGGTGGCTTCCCTACTACCTTACCAGTTTGCCCATTCATCGCAAAAATGTGCTCCTTGTCACCATAATCATAGTAAACCATCCAAATTGGCAGCAGAACGTAATAGGCATTCTTCTTATTCGTCTGAATTTGTTTTGTCTTGTAATTCACGGAGGAGTAGCCAGCTATCGTAGATCTAACGTAGTTGTCTATGTATGGTTCTACTTTTTCTTGGATCCTTGGTAATAACTCGTCATCCGTGTAATTGTATTTTTCCGCAATATATCCAGCTAAATAGGGAGTTTTAAAATCTTTTAAGTTGCTGTAATCAAACGGCTCCAGCTTATCCATTAACACATCATCCAATTTTTCAGATGCATCAACCGGTACCTTTACATAGCTGAGATCAATATCTCGATACACGTCATAAAATTTAGTTTCTGTGTAGATATAGTCACCTCTTGTATAGGTTCTCACCCTCGTAGCAAGTGCATTGACCTTTGCCGAACTGTCCAAATCATACATCCAAAAAGGCACGTAGATACCCGTAATCCCTTTTATCCTGTCAGCAGACATAAATCCTTTAGGCGTTAGTCGACCATTTCTACACCATTTCCGAAAGGCCTCCATAGCCTGCTCCTTATTGATAGAAAAGGGAATAACCTTGGCCGGAGCCAATTCTCCTGTCAGCCTGTCTCCAAGTACAACCGCTGCACCACAAAAGCTGCAGCTGGTAGCAGTCGTATCTGCATCTGTAATGACCACCGCTCCACAGTTATTGCAATTATACTGCTTCGCTTCATCCTCCGAGAACGCCGCCTTTATATTCTCCTCAGAAAATGTATCAATATTATCTTTTCTTCCACAGCTCGGGCAGGATAACATACCTGAAGTACTGTCAAACTCCATATCAGCTCCACAGTTCGGACATTTATATTGGATGATCATCCTCATTCTCTCCCTTTCTATTGAATAGACTGCAACAACCGTTGCAGTCTAAAAATAGTTCTATTGCTCTTTTGAATTGACTTGAGCCTTCAGTGCTTCCAGCTCATCATCTACATTCACTTGAGCTTTAAGCGCTGCAAGCTCATCCTCTACCTTAGAATCCGTATCATATTTGGCAGCCAGGTCATTTATGTCCTCTCCAGCTCCTTTATTTAGCTCCGCCAATGCATTTGCTTCATCAAGCTCCTGGTTGATCCGAGCTTCCATCTTATCAAAAGCAGACATAGAACGACTTGCTCCACCCATAGAGGAAGTAAATTCATTTACCCTCTTTTGCGTTTTAGCAACAGAAGCTTTCCCTTTTAATATAGATCTTCTTGATTCCAGCTCTCCGATATCGGAAACAAGCTTGTCATGCATTTGTCTCATCTGTACAGTGTTTGCAGAAGCAAGCTCCTTCGCTGTCTTTAAATCAGCTTCCTTCGCCGTATACTCGGCTTTTTTGCTTAGGAACTTTCTAGCATCATTTTCATTTCCCGCCTCTAGAGCCTTCACTGCATAGTTCTGCATCTTTGTAATATCAGCTTGGCACTCCTCAAGCTCACGAGTCGCACGTTTTTCAGCAGCCATAATGGTTGCAGTCTCGGATTTTACTTTTCCTAGGTCTTTATTTAAATCACGTAAATATTGATCGATCATCTTTTCAGGGTCCTCTGCCTTATCTAATAAGGCATTAATATTGCTTGACATAATATCGCGAAATCTTCTTAAAATTTCCATTGCAAACTCTCCCTTTATCGAATGATTTTAACTTTTACTACCTAACTATATGCATTGTCTCTAAATATAAAATCTGAGTGATGCACCACAACAGAAAATCCTCCATCTAGAAGGTATACATGTTATACGAGAGACCCTCCTAAAGGTTTCACCTATACAAAAATATAGCGTGAATTATCCGAGAGTAAATCGGCTGAATGAGAATAAAGTTTGGCTATACGAGAGTAAACCTCCTCTATCCGAGAGTAAATCCCACTTGAACGAGAGTAACGCCACAGCCTACCCCAGCGGACATCGGCCATGCCCCACCTACCATTCTTCCGAGAGTAAATATTGACTATCCGAGAATAAATTCCGACCAAACGAGAGTAAATCGGCTGAATGAGAATAAAGTTTGCTATCCGAGAGAGAACTTCGGTTATATGAGAGTAATCGTCCCCCATCCGAGAGTATTGACTCCCTGACCGAGAATAAAACCAGCAACCGATTCCGTAGGAGTAACGGACCAGGAGATCCCAGCGGATATTGGCCTTGCCCCACCACCATTCTTAACCGAGAGTAAATCTTGGCTATCCGAGAATAAAATCTACCCGAACGAGAGTAAATCGCCCGAACGAGAATAAAGTTGGTCTATCCGAGAGAGAACTCCGGTTAAACGAGAGTAAACCTTCTCTATCCGAGAGTAAACCCCATCGAACGAGAGTAACTCCGTAGCCTATCCCCACCAAGCAACATCCCATAAACGAAAAAAACCACTGAAGGAATCCTTCAGTGGTTTAAATCTTATATTAGTAAGTAGTCCAGCCGCCATCAGCAGTTACTACTACACCATTGATAAAGCTTGCATCGTCTGAGCCTAAGAAAATTGCAAGTTTCGCAATTTCTTCTGGTTGTCCAGCACGTGGGTTCAATGCCATACCAAGTTGTTGTTTACCAGCGCCGTATTGACTGATATTTGTCATAGAAGCTGAAATGTTCGTCATTACTGCTCCTGGAGCTATACCGTTACAACGGATTCCTTTGTCAGCAAACATGAATGCTGTATTTTTTGTTAAACCAACTACTGCATGCTTAGAAGCTGTGTATGCTGCTCCAGCACGGCCTCCATAAAGTCCACCAGCAGAGATATTGTTGACAATGACACCGCTACCTTGCTCTAAGAACAGGTCTGTCGCTTTACGCATTGTTTTCATAACAGATGTTGTATTTACTGCGAATATCATATCCCAGCGTGCATCCGAAATTTCATTTACTGGTTCCATGCCATCCATAATACCAGCGTTGTTTACTAAAATATCTAATTTACCGTATGTGTTAATCGTTTCATCAAATAAACGGTTTAAGTCTTCGTCTTTTGTTACGTTTGTGTCTATTGCAAATGCTGTTCCACCATTTGCTGTAATAGCTTCTGCAACCGCTTTCGCACCTTCCAGGTTCATGTCTGATACGACAACCTTAGCACCTTCTGCTGCATAACCTTCTGCAATTGCTTTTCCCATACCAGATGCGGCACCTGTTACGATAGCTACTTTGTCTTGTAATTTCATTGTTTTGCCTCCTCAAGAGAACATTTTATTGAACATGTGTTCAATTAAAATTATACTAGATAAGTTGAAAGAATACAAACAACACAAAACTATCAAACTGTTCATTACTAGACATACTTATAGATACTGTTCATTAGTTATGGAGGGAAATATGAAAACAGATCTACGCATTCTAAAAACGCAAGAAAGCTTACGAAATGCTCTCTTAACTCTATTAAAGAAAAAGCCCCTAGAATCTATTAATATCGCCGAACTCTGCAGACATGCCAATATAAATAGAGGGACTTTCTATTTACACTACAGAGATGTCCATGGAGTAGTGGAAAGCTATTTTGAAGAAATTGTAGAAGATCTACGAGTATCTTACGAAGAGCCCTATTATCAAACAAACTTTCATATCCAGGAATTAGAAGCCGATATGATTAAGATCTTTCATCATATAAAAAGGTATGAAAACTTCTATCGAATTATGTTTGACGGCTCTACCCCTATTAAATATTATTACAAGCTGTTTTCTATCGTGCGTTCGTTAATGTTGAACTCTTTTAGTGAAATTAAAGATGAATTCCCGCCAGAGCAGCTAGAATTTCTTGCAAGCTATCAAACCAACGCTATTATGGGAATTCTTATAGAATGGAGTCAGAAAGATTTTTCCACTCCAGTAAATGAACTGAATACTTATCTACTTTCTTTTTCAAAATTACTCAATTAGGAGGGCATATTGCTTAGATTCTTTAACTATCTTTGTTAAGATGGCTTTTTAGGAGGTTTGTATAAATGAATTGGACAGTATTCTTAGAAAATACCTTTTGGATCAATCTGGGGATATCCATTGGTATTTTCTTAATTTTCCTCGTGTTAAGAGGTTTATTCACCAAATATATTTTTAATTTATTTCTAAAACTTAGTAAGAAGACGCCTACCGACTTCTTAAATAATGTTTTTCTTTCCTTTGAAAAACCGTTTCAATGGTTTTTTATCATCGCAGGGATTTACGCGGCAGCTAATTTCTTTCCTTATTTTAATGAGCATAACAAGTTCTTCACAAATCTTATTAGCTCATCTTATATTATTTTGCTTGCCTGGGGAGTATACAATTTAACTGCCGAAACGTCCGTGTTATTCAATAAAATGAAGGTCAGATATAATCTTGGAATCGACGATGCGCTGACACCATTCATTTCCAAAACAATCAGATTCATTATCATAGTAATTGCCTTCTCTATGATTGCTGATCAGTTTGGATATAGCGTCAGTACATTTGTAGCAGGCCTTGGACTAGGTGGCGTTGCAATTGCCTTCGCAGCAAAGGATGCGCTTTCTCACTTATTAGGAGGACTAACCATTATTATCGAAAAGCCCTTTACCTTAGGGGATTGGATCTTAACCCCAGATGTAGAAGGAACAGTAGAGGAAATCACGTTTCGAAGCACAAGAATTCGAACCTTTTCTCAAGCACTAGTAACGATGCCTAATGCGACGATTGCTAACGGTCCTATCACCAATTGGAGCAAGATGGGAAAACGTCAGATTAACTTTACGCTCAGAGTTTCTCAAGATACTACACCTAGCCAACTAAAACAGGTAGTCTCCGAAATTAAAGACCTTGTCAGCCACCATCCAGGAGTACACCCTGAGACAATCTTTGTGAAGTTCGACCAGTTTAAAGACAATGGCTATGATATCTTCCTTTATTTCTTCACGAACACAACTGTTTGGGCAGAGTTCTTAGAAATAAAAGAGGATATTAACTTTAACATACTAGAAATTCTTCACCGTGCTGACGTTTCAGTTGCAGTACAAAGCCGAAAAGTATACATAGAAAGCGAAAAAGACGTTGAATAACATCAACGTCTTTTTTAAGTGATGACAACCAGCCAAATATATAAACCAAGCAATGTGATAAAGAGTGTTGGAACGGTCAGAACGATGCCCACTTTAAAGTAAGTCCCCCAGGACACCTTTACTCCTTTTAATGATAAAACGTGCAGCCACAATAGTGTTGCTAGAGAACCGATCGGCGTAATTTTTGGTCCTAAATCAGAGCCAATGACATTCGCATAAATCAAAGCCTCTCTCATTACCCCAGTGGTAGAAGTCTCCGCAATGGCTAACGCGTCAATCATCACAGTAGGAAGATTATTCATAACCGAGGAAAGAATTGCAGCGATAAAGCCCATTGCCATAGTTCCAGCAAATAAGCCTTGGTCTGCTGCTGCCTGAATAACCTTGGCAAGAAGTGAGGTCAACCCAGCATTTTGCAATCCATAGACTACTACATACATCCCTATAGAGAAGAATACAATATTCCACGGTGCTCCCTTTACTATCTTGGTTGTTTCGATTGCCGGACTTCTTCTAGCCACTAGGACAAAGAAAATAGCAATAATCCCAACAATAAAGGAAACAGGCACACCGATATATTCACTAGAGAAATAGCCAACTAGTAAGACTGCTAAGATGTACCAGGATAACTTGAATAGCTTTCGATCTCTAACTGCCTCCATGGGCGCTTTTACGATTGTTGCATCATAGTTTTTCGGGATGCTTTTACGAAACAATAAATAAAGAACCAAGATACTTGCTCCCAAGGAGAAGAAATTCGGCACAATCATTCTTGAAGCATATTCTACAAAGCCAATCCCAAAGAAGTCTGCGGACACGATGTTCACCAGATTACTAATGACGAATGGAAGAGAAGTAGTATCTGCAATAAACCCACTCGCTATAATAAACGGAAAAATCATCTTCTCCGTAAAATTCAAATTCCGAACCATCGCTAACACGATAGGAGTTAGGATCAATGCTGCACCATCATTGGCAAATAACGCAGAAACGATAGCACCAAGCACCGTCACATATATAAACATGCGAAGGCCATTTCCCTTTGCCATTCGTGCCACATGTAAAGCAGCCCATTCAAAAAATCCAATGTCGTCTAGTATTAAAGAAATAATGATTATTCCAATAAATGCAAGGGTCGCATTCCACACAATGCTCGTCACATCTAGCACATCTTGAAAATCTACCACTCCCACTAAAAGTGCAACGATAGCTCCTCCACATGCAGACCAACCGATACCAAGCTTTCTTGGCTGTAAGATGACGAGTGCTAGGGTGATAATAAAAATAATAATTGCTAAAAAAGTAGAACCCACATGAATACCTCCATTGATGTATCAAACACTATAACTATAAGGGGTTTTGGTGAGATAGTAAATGGAGGATTATATATAGCTTTTATAGGGGAGATAGAGGAAATATATCTGTAGAAATTGTATGCTTTTTTTCCCGCTGGTGTCGTCGGCGATGCTCCGAACTATTAGTATCAGCTGGCAACTAATTATTTGGGATAAGGACTCCTAGAGAGTCCTTCCCATTAGTACAACAAACTGAAAATAAAAGAATTATAATCTTCTCACCTTAACTCGGTAAGATAAACAATTGGATAATGAGGTTACCTCCTCAAACTTCCATGTATCTAAATTAAGTGCTCCACCTGGATAGAAGGCAGTTATTTGAAGGCCTGCTTGTTGACATAGATTATATATTTCTTCTATTGAGTAGCAAGCTAGTGATTGTGTGATCGTTTCATCAGGTGAACTTAGTTGCCAAAGCGTATCTGTCATTCGATGGTTGTTTTCATCATACCCATATTCTCTCATTATCTGATTCTTATCCGATACAAGCATTTGCTGTCCACTAATTCGTTGCCAATAGCTTGGGTGATATATATCAATAAGTGCATAACCGTCAACCTTCAGCCACTTGTTTATCCGTTGTAATAGATATAATTGATCTTCATCTGTTCCCACACCAAAGCCATCTATATAGAGGACTAAATCATATTGTTCGTTTAATTTTACCGAATAAAAGCTATCACATAAGATGTAGATAGATGGATTGGAATGAGCTCTAGCGTACTCAACCATTTCTGGAACAAGCTCCACCGTAGTTATATTCTTATCGGTTAATGAAAGTTCATTTGCAAGCAGCCCTGAACCAGCGCCAATTTCAAGAACATCCTGAAAAGGTTTGCCCACTTGTTCATGAATCAAAGCTACTTCCCTCTTGTTATAATCTACATCTTGTAAAGCATCCTGAAAAAATTCAAATTGTTTTTTGTAAAATGGTTGAACCCAATTAGTTTTCATATAATATATCCTCCTGTAAGTTAATTTTCGCCTTACAGGAAACTAATTAAATTTCTGATACCCATATAGAGCACCTCCTCCTATCATTATCCTATCATAGGTATAAAACATGTGACAGATTTTTCAGTTTTTTAACCCCATACAATAAAACAGCTGTTTTGGTGAACATCCTCCAAAACAACTGCTTTTATTTTATCTTATTTAATTCGAATAGAAGCTGCGCCTTCTAAGTAATTTGGAAAAGAATAGTAATAT
Organism: Psychrobacillus sp. Z16_25; assembly: GCF_056856695.1. Lineage (NCBI taxonomy): Bacteria > Bacillati > Bacillota > Bacilli > Caryophanales > Bacillaceae > Psychrobacillus > Psychrobacillus sp. Z16_25. Next base: position 202,563 of record NZ_JBXEOV010000004.1, read on the forward strand.
ATTTTTATGGGATTCAACACATCTACTGTATCAAAGGAAACGGTTTGATACATATATCCCCCCTCTCCATGAGTTGATTCAGTAGGAGTATTTACGTTTTTCCCTTCAGCATCTATGACGTCAGAAAACACGGGGAAATGATGTTTTTCGTCTGATGTTTTTAGTCGATATTCTATTGAATTAGAAGTTACTTTCATTATTTCTAGCGACTCGTCGAATGGCTTATTTAATACCTCTTTCTTCGCTAAATCAACCAGTAAAAAACTATTTTCTTTTGGTAAAGCTTGAACCTTACCTATTTTTAGATAAAGCTCCTTGGGCTCTCTAAAATAATTGCTCTGTAAAAAGAACTTCCTTTCTTTGTCTTGCACGCCTCCAGAACCTGTAACACCATTACTTATGGATCCCCAAGTTTCTCCACGCTCATCTTCTAGCAACATTTCCCCATATTGTAGTATCGTCATGTTATTCTGTTCATTTACCTCTATTGTAATTGCAGCACGTAAGGGGTTAACTATTACCTCTTTTATTTTTATCTTTTGACCATCAATTTCAACAGTTTCATTTAGGGTATAAACTTTTCCCTCACTTATATCATTTTTGAGAGAAAAAGAAAGATGGAATTCAGTTTTTTCAGCATTATCTAGAGTAATATCCAAGGTTAAATCTTTGGATGCTAATCTCTTTTTATCCCCAAAATAAACACTTATATTGCTTGACCTATTCTCTTCCCTTGGATAATCGTAGCCATATGAAGAGTTTTCCAATAAGTCCTCGGTGCCATTTTTTAAGCTGAGTTGATCCAAACGGGGATGACCCTCCCCTTCTGGAAACTTCATTGAATAAAAAATCTCCATGCCTGTTTCATCCACAATTACCCCATCTAACGTAAACGTATAGCCGTCCTTCGACTTACTAATCCCTATGGATTCATAGTATTCGTTTTCTACTATACCCTCTAGCCCCTTATCAATCTGAACCATCTCTACTAACGATTCCAACCAAGGTATATTAGCTACCGCACTAGCAAAGGTCGGTGAAACTCGGATAGAAGTGACAAAGGTAAGCATAAGGACTGCAACGATAGAGACTGCCCAGCTGATTTTTTGACGCTTTCTCTTTTTATGACGTGCCTTCAAATAACCCTCTTTGATAGCGGCAGTTACCTGATCTTCTGGAACTGGTATTCGCTCGAGCCGTTCCTTCGATTCATTTAGCAATTTCTCTTCCTTTTCAAACATGACCTGCTCCCCCCTTCTCCGATAGAAAGCCCCTTAAGGATTTTAAAGCTTTGTTCAACCTGGATTTTACGGTTCCCTCAGGAATTTTTTCTATTACCGCTATATCCTTAATTTTTGTATTTTGAAAGTATTTTAGATGAATGAGCTGCTGCTCCGAGGGAGATAAAGAAGAAATAGCTTCTTCTATTTCTAAGGATAGGCCTTCTTCGCTGTACCCTAACTCCTGCAGAACTTCATTTGAAATAAAGCGTTTATTCTTTTTCAGCTGATCTTGGCAATAATTGATCATAATACGTACTAGCCAGGTCTTTACATACTGCGGCTCCCTGACCGTATGAATTTTTTGGTAAGCTCTAAACGTTACCTCTTGCATCGCTTCCACCGACTCATGTTCGTTTCGGAAAAATGCATATGCAGTTCGGTAGAGAGCGGCTTTATGAACCTGCATTAATTGCAAGAAAGCCTGCTCGTCTCTTTTTATTGCCTTACTTGCAATCTCTCGCTCTTCCACCATGACACCCCTTTTGTTTATTTATCTATTAGACACAGAAATCGGAAAAAAGTTCATCTAAAATAAAAATTTTCTTTTTAAAGTGCCACCCATTAAAAATAAAGAAATAGCTTTCCTACATATAAGTTCCAAAGTGAGTGACTAACAATTCCTAGGGTTAGGGATTTCGTTTTTAGCGTTAATATGGATAACAATACACCCATTACCCCTGCCGTCACCCAATAGGTCGGATGAAAAAGCCCAAAAATGATAGAGACAATCACAATAGCCCCAAAAGGCTTAATGAATTTTAACAAAGTGAATAATAGGACGCCTCTAAATATAAGTTCCTCCCATATAGGTAGAAGCGTGACCGTCTCCAATAGAAAGGTCCAACTAGATCCAGCCTTGACTCATCGGATGAAACCCTCCACTCGAAACCTTTTAACGCTCATTTTCCAATTCCTTATACTTTAACATAAGTATTCAAATGGAAATGAAACAAATAAAAAAACACTGCAAGTAGCAGTGTCGAAATCTTCCTTATTTAATTCGCGTAGTCGCCTCTTTTGTAAGCTCCTTGCTCATCTCTACATATTGAACAAATACACGTGCAAGCTCCTTCAAACGGTTGTGCACATCCTCATCAATGATGACATTGTTTTCGTCATAGTGGCTGCCATGTGTATAGACATAGTTTGGTGTAACCAAGCATTTAAAGTAGTCTAGAATTGGCTTCAACTGATTTTCTACCACTAAATGGTGCTGATACGTCCCACCATGAGCTACGATAGAAACAGGCTTATAACGCATAGACTTAGGGTGTAAGAAGTCAAACGTATTCTTTAAAACCCCAGGAATTGATCCTTGGAAGATTGGTGTTGCTATCACAAAGCCGTCTGCACGGTCAAACTTACTCACAAGCAATTTCATATCATCGTTATATTCCTGAAAAGGACGACCATCTACGAACTGGTGCTCATAATTCGAAAGCTTTATAATTTCTAGTGAATGCTCTGTATTTATTTCTTCTATATATTGTTTCAATTGGTCTAAGATAACCCCTGTTTTTGTCCCGATAATTGTTCCGTCTACTAATAGAATTTTCATAACAGAACCTCCTTTATCCGAACCTTATTATATCAAAAAAACTGTGCCCTAATAGAAAAAAGTCCACAATTTGTAAAAGTTCATTCTTTAGACTGAAAGGTCACTCCGTTTATTTTTTCTCCTTGTTTTTTTCCTCTTCGACAAAAATATCCTTTCGCTTTTCCCAGTTAAATAGCTCTTCACGAGGAATAGGCTCCTCTTCCTTCTCTTTCATCGTTTTAGCATTTAGGATATCGATGCTTCTATAGTATACAACCTTCTTCTTTTTGCCATGAAGCGCGTAGTGATACATTGCATATGCAAGCTGTTCTCCTTTAATAGACCGTGCTTTCTTGAGGGGTCCCAGGAGGATAGGATTGAGTATTCGGAAAAGGCCCTCGGATACTTTTTCGCCTAAGCGGAATTCTCCTCGCTCACCTGTTATCAGTGTTGGTCTAAAAATCGCTAAATGAGGTAGATGAAGAGCAATCAGCTCCTCTTCCATCCTTCCTTTGACTCTGCTATAAAAGGCTAATGATTTTTTGTTTGCTCCAACAGCGGAAATCACATAAAAATTTGGAATACCACGTTTCTTTGCTAACGATGCAATTTGAAGCGGATAGGCTAAATCCACCTTTTCAAAATTTTCTCGTGTCTTCGATTTTTTGATTGTTGTACCAAGACAGCAAAATAGATCATCTGCAATATCCAAGTCATCTTCTTCTAACTTATCGAAGTCCCGTATTTTTACCTCTAGCTTAGGATGTGTATATTCCAACTGTCTTCTAGCTATAACCGATACAGCCACGTACTCCTCACTTTCACAAAGCTCCTTTACCAAAAAGCTCCCTGTTAGACCAGTGGCACCAACGATAATCGCCGATCTCTTTCCCATATTTCTTTCTCCCCCTTTTGCTCTTTCCTCTAATCTGTTGTCATATACCCCTGTCCACACCCATACAATAAAAAGAATATGTCGGAAAGGAAGATGATGAAACATGAAACTAGCCTATCTTTTAAATACATTTCCACATCGTGGATTATATCCCGCTGTGCGGGCAAGTTTATTAATCCCAGCACTGAATATGAAAGAATCTAAACTATTTGTGCCTAACAGCAATACAAGCCTTATTCAATATCTTGAAAGAAAACAGATAATCCCTTCTGTTTATCATACGAACAACCAACTAATAAACGAGATTCATTCATTTGACCCAGACTGTATCATTCATGACTGTGGTAACTCTGAAAAAGATTTTCTAACGCGTATAAGAAAAACAGATTGTACCTACATTCACTTTGACGATCATGGAGAAGGTGGCATTTTAGCAGACATAGTCTTTCAGTCCTTATTTGAAAGCCCCAAGGAACTTTCAAAAGAAAATTACGTATACGGTCCGACCGGCTATATACCTAATGATAAGATAGTCTACAAGAATAATAGCACGATAGAAGTGCCACCGCATATTGTGGTAGCTTTTCCAAGTGAGGATCCAGAGAATTTAACATATCGAACGCTCAGACATCTTGTACAGCTACATATTCCTTTGCGAATCAGTGTATTAGTAGATGAACAGTATAAGCATGATATATTTGAATTAAAACGCTTTGCCCTCACTAGAAAATCCATTAACATTATATCCACAAACGAGCCGGAAGCATTTTTACCTTCTAGCGATATTGTGATAAGCTCAGGCTCTTATTTCCCTTATCTAGTTTCTCAATTTCAGATTCCTTGCATCGTCCTATGCGCGCATGAGGAGGAAGTAAATTACGGCTTCCCAGTGGAGGCTAATGGCTTTGCAAACCTTGGGCTGGGCAGGAAAATTAAACAATCTTATTTACAAAACGCCGTGATGGAGATTATCCTCCATGAAAATAGAAGAAACGCTTATAAGCTCCGTCAAAAGCATTTTGACTTTAGCGGGAATCTGGAAGAGGTAGTAAATAGTATTCATCAAGCCATCGAGACAAAAAAAGCAGGAGAAGAAATTGTCCATTAAGTACTTTTTTATGCTACAATGTTCCAAAAAGCTGAAGGTGAAACGTCATGACAAAATCTGAAATACAAGCATTAATTGCAGAATTAAAAATGGATTATGTTCGATTACAGGGAGACTTAGAGAAATTAGAGTCGAATGGTCATCCATCACAAGTAGAAAATGCAGAACGTAGACTAGCTGACATGGAAAAAGACCTTGCAGTTTTAAACAAGCAACTCGCTGAGATGTAATGTGTGCACATCTCCAAGCTTCTAGTTAGGCTACCCTGTTGTTTCTTAAACGACAGGGCTTTTGCACGTTACATTTAGTGAGTTTTCTTTTTGGAGGAATATAATGAGCTTATTAACAGTAGAAAATTTAGGACATACTTTCGGTGACCGCACCCTTTTTAAAGACGTTTCTTTTCGTTTAGTTGAAGGTGAGCACGTTGGTCTAGTTGGCGCTAATGGGGTCGGCAAATCAACATTGATGAATATATTAACAGGTGAAATTATTTACGACCAAGGGAAGGTGGAATGGCTACCTGGTACTCATTATGGTTACCTGGACCAGCACACTCGTCTTCAACCTGGCCGTTCTATGTTTGACACTCTTCGGGATGCATTTCTTCCTCTCTATAAAAAAGAAGAGGAACTAAATGAAATTGCTGCTCAAATGGCAGAAGCCTCACCAGAAGAGTTGGAAGTCCTCTTAGAAAAAATGGCAGATATCCAAGATGCGTTAGATGCAGGTGATTTCTATACATTAGACATGAAGATTGAAGAGGTTGCCCGTGGTTTAGGACTAGATGCAATAGGACTGGACCGCCCTGTAGAGGCTCTCTCTGGAGGTCAACGAACAAAGGTTTTATTAGCAAAACTATTACTCGAGAAGCCTAAGGTTTTATTATTGGACGAGCCTACTAACTATTTAGACGAAGAGCATGTTAACTGGTTATCCAATTATTTAAAGAACTATCCACATGCATTCTTATTAATCTCGCATGATACAGAATTTATGAACGGAATTGTGGATGTCATTTTCCATTTGGAATTCTCTAAGTTGACTCGTTACACGGCATCCTACGAAAAATTCTTAGAGCTTGCTGAGTTAAATAAAAGACAGCATATCGATGCCTATGAAAAGCAACAGGAATTCATTAAGAAGCAAGAGGAATTCATTGCGAAAAATAAAGCGCGATACTCCACAACCGGTCGAGCGAAATCTCGTCAAAAGCAGCTGGATCGAATTGAACGCATTGATCGACCAGAAACTGCTGCTAAGCCAGAATTTAGCTTCAAGGAATCACGTAGCTCTGGAAGATATGTAATAGAAGCAGAGAATTTAGAAATCGGTTATGACAAGCCTTTATTGCCGCCACTATCTTTTACAATTGAACGTGGCGAGAAGATCGCTTTAGTTGGAATGAACGGAATCGGGAAATCTACCCTATTAAAAACAATGCTCGGAAAAATTCCGGCACTTGGCGGTAAGGTGACACGTGGCGACTTCCTCTTTCCTTCTTACTTTGAGCAAGAAGTAAAGCCTGGGAACATCACACCAATCGAATCCATCTGGGAATCTTATCCAAGCATGGAGCAAAATCAGGTGCGCGCTGCCCTAGCTCGCACAGGCCTAAAAAGCGAGCACATTTCTCGTCCTCTCTCAAGCCTTAGTGGTGGAGAGCAGGCAAAGGTACGACTATGCAAGCTGATGATGGAAGAAAGCAACTGGCTCGTATTTGACGAACCAACCAATCACTTAGATATCCATGCCAAAGAGGAATTAAAACGTGCCATGAAGGAATTCAAAGGCACCATCGTCCTCGTTTCCCACGAGCCAGAATTCTACGAAGGTCTCGCAACAAAGGTCTGGAATGTCGAAGAATGGTTCACAAAAGGAACAGCAGAATAAATTAGAAACAAGTCTGAGACAAAACAAGTGAAAAGCCCTTATGATTCTTCAGCTTGATAACAAGAATCATATGGGCTTTCTTACTTAATACGTATAGGTTCTTCGTTGCGTCGGACGCTTTCCGCGGGGGCGTGGTAAGCCAGCACCCATCGCTAACGCGCGTGGCTGTGCTGTCTTACCTATCACCTTGCTCCCGCAGGAGTCGCCGACGCTACTACGAACCAATTGTTGATACTACTAAAATTAAAAATTTGATCAATAAATTTTTACAGGAATAAAACCCTATAATGTCCCATCCTCTATTTCTAATTTCCAATCGGTTTTCCAACCGAGAGTAAATTGGAGGTATACGAGAGTAACCAATTCCTAACCGAGAGTAAACCCGTTAAACGAGAGTATTTCTACTCTATCCGAGAATAAAAGGCGGCTATCCGAGAGTAATATTCCTCTAAACGAGAGTAATGACCTGCTATCCGAGAGTAACCATCTCCACGCATTTCCCAGCGGACATCGGCCATGCACTTCCACCATTCTAAACGAGAATAAAATATGGCTAAGCGAGAGTAACCTCCTCCTAAGCGAGAGTAAACTGCCTAAACGAGAGTATTTCTTGTCTATCCGAGAATAAACGGCGGCTATCCGAGAGTAATATTCCTCTAAACGAGAGTAATGACCTGCTATCCGAGAGTAACTCCAACGACCTTTCCAGCGGACATCAGCCTATGCCACCACCATTCCTATCCCAATCCAAAAAACCATAAAGAAAAGGCTCGCATCAAGCGAGCCTTTTTACGTTTCTATAGATTACTAACAAGCATAAAAGTAACGTGTATATTACTAACGTAGCCATGTAGAACCATGCACGTTTCATAGGATCAAAGGTTAAAGTTTCCCCATGTATCTCATAGTAAAATATGATATCAGCATGATAAAACCAGATGACAAATAGTGTAATACCTAGCATGAGAGGTACCAGTACAGCCTTTCTTTGAGAGACTATTTTCCATAGACTGTCCTCCCAGGATGAGTCTCCTCCTTCTTTCTTAAATGGAGTAAGAAAGAAAATAACGAGCCCCGCCCATAACAAGGCACCTACTAATAGTTCAGACACAATAGTTGTTCCCCCTAGTTGTAAAAAGGTGGTGTCCCATAAGTAAAACTTATGAAACACCCCCTCCCTCTTTGATAGATATCTGCTATATAGCGTGCTCCTACGGTGGTCGCATCAAAATGCCACCATCCTCGTCGCAAAGGTGCCGTCTCAAAATGACTTTTCAGACGGTACCTTCGCTTATGCTATTACTAATGACTCCTTGGCAAGCTCATCGTTCAGGATTAGCTCCTTTAAGCGTTGTTTAGCACGGAACAGGCGTGATTTTACTGTTCCAATGGATACCTTCATGACTTCCGCTATTTCCATTAGAGAGTATTGGTGAACATAAAAATACATTACGGTCTTTTGATAAATTGTATCGAGTTCTGAAACCTTTTCTCGAATGATTTCTCCAACATTCTCTTTCTCCAGCTGCTCCTCTACTGACAAAACATCAGAGGCAATTAAATCCAATAATGAAATATCTAGGTGCTCTGGCTGATGGGCAACATATTTACTTCTTCTTACTTGTTTACGATATTTGTCTCGAAACGTGTTCATACAGATAGTCGTTAGCCACGCTTTTAGATGGTCCACTTCTTTCATGTAAGATTCGTATCTGACTACCTTCATCCATACCTCTTGCATGAGGTCCTCTGCCTCGGTTTGGCTTTTCGTTAATTTTAAGCATAAATAATATATATAACGGTTATATTCCTCATAAATTGCTTCTACAGTTAATTGCATGATTTTTTCCTCCGCTTGGTGAAATCTTATAAATATATAATGCCAAACGGAAACCTTACTCACTATCGGATTCCCTTTCAATTATATTACAAACGTGTAAGATAACTGAAAGAAACGCAAAAGGTCTAGGCCTCTTGCGTTTCCGGAAGTTTTGCTTCTTCTATTTTGGTGATAGTTAAGCGTACAATTCGATTTCGATCCATTTCATTAATTTCAAATAAAAGATTTTCAAATATAAAGCGTTCGTTTTCCATCGGCACGTGTCCGAGCTTCTCTAAGATAAAGCCACCAACCGTTTCATTTTCTGTTACGATATCGACTCCAAATAACTCTTCTAAATCCTCTATTTCTAGACGCCCTGCGCAAACAAGGCGGTCATCTATATTCTCATAGATAAGAATTTCTTCATCGTCGTCCGTTTCATCCTCTATGTCCTGGCCAATCATTTCCTCAAGCAGGTCCTCATGAGTAACAATCCCAAGTGTGCCTCCGTATTCGTCCAGCACAATCGCCATATGCTTCCGTTTGTTTAACATAAGCTTATAAACCTTTTCTACACTGATTGATTGAGCTACAAATAGAGGCTTTTTATCAATAATATCTGCCAATGTTTTGTCAGGAGTCATGGACCATTCAATTAGCTGCTTGGAGTAGAGCATTCCTACAATTTTATCCAAGCTTTCCTCAAAGACAGGATATCTCGTATAAAAATGCTCCAAAACAACATCTCTTACTTCCTCGTAGGTAGCTTCTATCGGAATTCCAACTACCTCTGTTCGATGAGTGGATAACACATCAGATACATCCTTGTGCGGGAAATCTAAAATACCTCGAATTCTTTCGGATTCCTCCACTTCAAAGGTACCATCAGTGGAAGCTAAGTCCACCATGGATAACAGCTCTTCCTTCGTAATCGTTGGTTGTTTCACTGCCCCCTTGGTGCCTATGCGTATAACCAAGTTGATCAGCTCTGCTATTACAAAGATGAATGGTTTTAGAATTGCTACGATGAAACGAATCATGGGAGCAACTATAAAGACCACTCGTTCCGAAAATGTTGCAGCAACGGTTTTTGGAAGCACCTCACAAACCAAAATAATAAATGTCGCTATCCCAGCAACTGACCACCAAATATTCCATCCATAGTGCTCAGCTATTATAATGGTTAATACAGTCATGGAAATATTCGCAATGGTATTCCCTACTAAAATAGTAACAATCATTCGGTCCGGCTTCATTAACTGGGCAAATAGTTTAGCTGCTGCCACTTCTCCTTGCTCAGCTCGAAGCTGGACCTTGGTCCTGTTAACGGTTAAAAGCGCTGTTTCACTTCCAGATAAAAAGGCAGAAGCTAAAATGGAAATAGCTAATAGTACAAATTCTATGTACAATATAAATCCTCCCATAATTTAACGTTCATCATCTCTTGTTCTTACTATAGCATACTCGCATTTTAGTTGTCATAAAACTTATGCTATACTATTTCCATTGACGAAATTTTTAGAAAGAAGGTATTCTATTGAGCAATTCCCCTTTAATTGAAAAATATTATACAGAAAAACGTGAACACCACCTGGAAGAATTAAAGGACTTTCTTCGCATCCCTAGTGTTTCTTCTCTATCGGAGCATAAAGCAGACATGCAAAAGGGTGCTGAATGGCTTGCGAATTCCTTTCAAAAAGCAGGGTTAGAAAACATCTCGATTGATTCCACGAAGGGTCATCCAGTAGTATATGCTGACTGGTTGCATGCTGAGAACAAGCCTACGATCCTAGTTTACGGTCATTATGATGTACAGCCTGTAGATCCGTTAAACCTATGGGATTCAGAGCCATTTGACCCTCAAATCCGTGACAATAAGTTATACGCACGCGGTGCAAGTGACGATAAGGGACAAGTATTTATGCATGTAAAAGCGATTGAAGCAGTTCTTCAAACAGTGGGGACACTTCCGGTAAACGTTAAGTTCTTAATTGAAGGAGAAGAAGAGGTAGGAAGTCCAAACTTAGAGGAATATATTGAAAACAATAAGGATAAGCTTGCAGCGGATGTAATTGTCATTTCCGATACAGGCATGCAGGGACCTGGACAGCCTGCAGTGTGCTATGGACTTCGCGGACTCTGTGGAATTCAAATTGATGTGAAAGGTGCTAAGGGCGACCTTCACTCCGGTCTTTACGGTGGAGGAGTTCAAAATGCAATCCATGCCTTAGTGTCCATTTTAGATTCTTTCCGTAATGAGGAAGGCACAATCGAGGTTGACGGCTTCTATGAGAACGTCCGTCCTTTATTAGAAGAAGAACGTGCAGCCTATCAAGCTCTAGGGTTCGATGAAGAAGCCTTGAAGGAAGAGCTCCAAGTGAAAGAGCTATTTGGTGAAAAAGGTTATTCTCATCTAGAACGAGTATGGGCAAGACCGACACTTGAAATTAACGGCATATACGGAGGTTTCTCTGGGGAGGGCATTAAAACTGTTCTACCAAACGAAGCCGCTGCAAAAATCACCTGTCGATTAGTCCCAGACCAAGAGCCCGATGAAATTGTGGCAAAGTTAAAGGCGCATGTTGAAAAGCATAAGCCGACTGGTGTAGAAGTGACGATATCGGAGTTTGATAAAGGAAAACCTTTCATCACCCCTTTCGATCATCCTGCTATCCAAGCAGCTGGTCGTAGCTACGAAAAAATTTACAAGGTGCCAACAGCGTATACTCGAGGTGGTGGCTCTATCCCTATCGTGGCTGCTTTTGATGAAATCCTTGGGCTACCAGTTGTTCTAATGGGATTCGGTCTTTCAACAGAAAACTTCCATGCTCCTAACGAGCATTTCCATTTAGAGAACTTCGATCAAGGGCTACGTGTAATCAGTGATTATTATTTTGAGCTAGCTGAGATTTCAAAAGACGAACTAAAAAAATAAACAAGAATAAAGCACCCTCGTTGTTAGACAAGACTAACAATGAGGGTGTAATTCATTCTCTATATCTATATGGCAAGTTTTCTTCATCTTTCAGGTTATTCTTGCCCAAAGAAGGTTACTGCTTCCTCCACACTTTTTCGTGGTTTCGGCTGTGGAAGAGTATCAAAGTATCCAACTTGTAGCATGCTGATAATTCGTTCTCCTGGTTTAATTCCAAGTCGTTCACGGAATTTCGGATTATCTAAAAATCCTGGCGTCTTCCAGCAAGAGCCAATCCCTCTGTCCCATGCCAACAGCTGAATATTTTGTACAAGAATGCTAGCTGCAGCATAGTCCTCTAAGCGTTCTTTTTGACGAGGATCTTCTGGAACAATCACAAAGATATATCCACCTGGTGTTGTAAATTTTCTCATCTGCTTCTCCAGCTGTTCTTCGCTCATTTCCTTCCATGTCGGAATAGCGAATTCCTTTAGGACCTTATGAATTTCCTGTAGCCCTTCTTCGCACGCAACAACAAATCTCCACGGCTGTCTAAGCTGGTGATTAGGCGCCCAGAAGGAATCCTCCATAATTTCCATTAGTGTTTCTTTATCGACTGGCTGACCATTAAATAATTTAATCGATCTTCGTTGAATAATTGCATCTCGTACCGTGAGCTGTTGAGACATTTTACATAACCCCTTTTTGTGTCCTTTTGTCATTCCTATATCATACCAATTTCTTTTTAATATTAAAAGATTATTAAGAATTACATAACTAATCAATGCGTAATTGGTGTAAAATAAAGTAAATATACCAGGTTATTTGGAGGTGGAAAATGGTTTGGATATATTGGCTGCTCAGCTATTTCATCGGGAATATCTTGACAGCTTGGTGGATCGGTAAATGGAAGAAAACAGATTTAAGACAAGCTCGGAGTGGGAATCTTGGAGCAAGAAATGCTGGAGCTGTTTTAGGAAAGACGGCATTTATTCTCACCTTCTTAGGCGATTCTTTAAAGGGTGTCCTCGTTCTTTACATTGGAACCCTCCTAGGTTTTTCACAGTTGGTTATAGTGATTGCCGGTCTAATGGTAATTATCGGCCATATGTTTCCCATTTGGCTTAAAGGCAGAGGCGGAAAAGGGATTGCCACCTTTATTGGGGTTGCCATCTATACAAGCCCCCCTTTGTTCGGCATCATAGCGATTATCTTCATCATCCTAATTTCCTTGTTAAGAAGTGCCACTCTTAGTATGATTTTTGCCTTCAGCGCATACGGTATCATAAGTTGGTTTATACCCGCTTATCAGCATGCAGTCCCTCTCTCGATAGGCATCATCATCATTTTGATAAAGCATTGGAAAGATATACTAGAATCATGGGATGAGCGCTGGTGGAAACGTACGACTTAAAGTTTTAAAAAATCTATGTACATATTGTTCTTTATAAATTTTAGTAGATAGGGTGTACGAAAATGTGCTCTAAGAAAATTGCATGGGTTATTGATAGCAGTGCTTATATAAATAATTTTTTACGTTCACACCCAGACGTTTATATTGTTCCGATAAATATACATTTTGGTCAGGAGCAATTTATAGATGGGGTAGATTTAACATCTGAGGAACTGTATGAAAGAATCCGCACTGGGAAAGATCCTGTCAAAACCTCTCAGCCATCAGCGGGGGAATTCGCCCAGCTTTATTATGAACTAAAGGAATCATATGAGAAGATAATTGCCATCCATGTGTCTAATAGTCTTAGCGGCACTATTTCTGCTTCTGTCGCAGGAGCACAGATAGCTCAGGCCACTGTAGATTGTATAGACTCCCTCTCTCTCTCTGCTGGTATTACTTGTTTAGTAGAGGAAGGATTATGGTTACAACAACAAGGCACTCCTTATGAAGAGATACTAGCGCTACTGAAGAAAAAAGCAACAATGTTTCGCAACTATATACTAATCGGTAATCTTACCCAGCTTTATAAAGGAGGCCGACTAAGCAGCGCACAGTTTTATCTAGGCAGCCTTTTAAAAATAAAGCCAATCATTCAAATTAACCAAAACGGAGAACTTCAAGAGTTAGATAAAGTCCGCTCATATAAGAAAGCGGTCCTTTATTTAATTCAAAAAGCAATTGCATCAGTAGACGATGGTGTTTCGACTATTTATATTATGCATGCAAATGCCATTGAGCAAGCCAACTTCATAAAGGAAGCCGTTCAAAAAGAAAGTCCAGATGTAAAAATTACGATTGGAGAAATCAGCACCTCCCTTGCAGTCCATGCTGGAGAAGAAACGCTTGCGGTACTTTGGCACCTTCCTTCTTAGCATCCAGTTCTAAAACCTAAAGAAGTACTTACGATTGGAAATATACTAAAATCGTAAGTACTTTATATTTTTCAGGTAAAGTTATCCTTAACATGAAAAAAGACATACTTAATATTCGGAGTATAAGCAGCCGAGTCCTGATATTCCCAGTATCGATCTCTGCTGTTATTGGTATGTGCATTTACATAAGGAACTCCATCACGCACACTTGTGACAATAGTGGAATGATCCCATCTCCCATCGCCTTGAAAATCATAAAAAATTAAATCTCCTGGAACTAGCTGCGAAGCAGAGCTCACCTGTGTAGCCTGTAAGCCTTTGGTCGATTCTGCTAAGTACCATCTTAGAGAATGTGGTGTACTCCAGCTTAAACTCCATGTATTATTTCCTAGCCACCAGCCTTTTTCTCTATTCGGCTGCCCTCGCATTGGAGCCCCTCCTGCAACTAAGCATTGAGAAATATAGTTGGTACAATCAACATCGAAGACAGGATATTTAGGATTATAGCTGTTCCACCAGGTTTGTGCATATTCAACTGCTGCAGCTCTATTGTAAGTTGCCAATTTTTTCAACTTCTCCTTTCCATTTTCTTATGTTTTCTTTGTAAATATATGCTAGTATTAGATTAATCAGAAGATTGTCTTCAGAGATCGATTTATCCTGTAAGAAAGGATGATAATTTATGAGGCAGCATGCAGAAAAAGAGATAGTAGAACCTACTCTGCTATGCGACGAAAAAGGTAATTTAAATCCTAAAGCAATTGGATATGCCAAACGGCCAATCATTGAAAGTAATCTAAAGGGACATTACATGCGCAAGAAAAAGTGGAATTACTGGTGCATATTCGGTGACGAAATCCTTTTTTCCGCAACAATTAGTCATTTAGATTATGCAGCTGTTTGTTTTGTATATTTCCTAAACTATGAAACACAGCGATATGTGGAGAAAACCGTCACTATTCCTTTAGGAAATAAAATAACAATGCCATCTAATGTCTTAGAAAGCGTTCGTCTTCATTCAAAAGAGATGTCTATTCAGCTTTTATATATGCAGAATACGACTCATATGACTGTAACCATCCCAGATTTTGACGGCGAACTGTTACATGCAGACTTACATATTACCCATCCAGATGAGGATTCACTAAATGTCGTCATACCATGGAATAGAAAACAATTCCAATTTACTGCGAAGCATCATCTATTACCAACAAAGGGCTTTGTTAAAATGGGTGATTCCTCCTTCACTTTTCAAGAGGAGGATAATTTTTCGGTACTCGATTACGGAAGAGGAGTCTGGCCAAGGGAGGCAGTTTGGAATTGGGGATTTTCCTCTCAAAAAATAGGAAATACTCGGGTTGGTCTTAACTTAGGTGGTAAATGGACAGACGGGACAGGTATGACAGAGAATGCAGTAATAATCGATGGTATCCTAACGAAAATATCAGAGGATGTTATTTTTACGTATAATTCCAATGACTTTATGGAACCTTGGACAATAAAAACAAAATTCTCCAATAATGTTAGATTAACTTTTACTCCTTTCTTTCATCGTATTGCCAAAACCGATTTGCGCCTTATCTTCTCAGAGGTCCATCAAATGGTTGGATACTTTGATGGATATATTGAGTTAGAGGATGGACCATCTCTTCATATCCAGCAAATGCTGGGCTGTGTAGAGGAGCATCAAGCAAGATGGTAATCTGACAATATAGTAGACAAGAGGGAAGAAGCTGGGCGAGATGCTCAGCTTTTCTTTTTTAGAAAATAGTCTTGAAGTATTCATACACTACCTCAACATGAGACTTAGAAATAGAAAACTAACTAAAAAAGGCAGAGATTTAGATGAAAATGAAAGCTAAGCTAGTAAGAGCCGGGGATCACGAATATTTAATCCGTTCTGCAAAAGAAGAGGACGCAAGGGAATTATCCGCTCTCCGACTACAGCTAGATGGAGAAACAGAAAACTTTGATAGAGTACAAGGGGAAGGATTTTTAGACGAAGCCACTTTCTTGTACTTGATTCAATCGGATACGGATGCTCCCAACAATCTAATGCTAGTAGCGGAAATGAATGGCAAACTTGTAGGGTATGCACGATGTGAAGGCTCTACCTTAAAAAGGCTAGCCCATAAAGTGGAGTTTGGAGTGGGAGTTCTACAAGCATATTGGGGGTACGGGATAGGGAAAAACCTCTTACAAAGCTGCCTAGCTTGGGCAAAGTCAAACGGTCTAAAAAAGATAACTCTCCAAGTATTAGAAACGAACAAATCTGCCATACAACTGTATAAAAAATATGGATTCGAAACAGAAGGAATCTTAAAAAAGGATAAACTTCTATCTGACGGTAATTACTATAATACGCTCATTATGGGAGCTTATTTCAATTAAAAAAGGTATTTATAGACCTCTTCGCGTCTGTAAATACCTTTTCTCAATTGCCATTCCTTATTCATTCAGATATGTGTAAATCTTTTTCGGGTAATCAGTAAAGATTGCATCGATTCCAACGTTCTTTAATAAATCAACATATTGTTCCTCGTTTACCGTGTAAACTCGTACTTTCTTTCCACTTGCTACTGCTTCCTTCCCCATCGGCCTTAATACTGTCGGGAAGAACGCATGTAGTGAATCCGCTGAAATGAGATCCGCATACTCATGTGGAGCAATCATTACCTCCACAAACAAGATAGCCGTTTCTATTTGAGGAGCAAGCTTTTTCACCTCTCGCACCATTTCATGGTTAAAGGAAGAGATGACTACTCGATCAGACATCCCCATCTCCTCCAACAAGCTTAGTACCTTTTGCTCCATGCCCTCATAAGGAAATACATCAGATTTAAGCTCTATATTCACATGATGATTCGTCGGTTTATAAACATCTAACACTTCTCGTAAGGTTGGTATTTTCTCGCCCTTAAAGTTAGGAGAGAACCATTCGCCAAAATCAAATTTCTCCAGTTCCTCTAGAGTCATATCCTTCACAAAACCTTTCCCATTAGAGGTACGGTCAATCTTTTCATCATGAATAACAACCAATTCTCCATCCTTCGTCATATGCACATCAAATTCTACGCCATGTACAGGGAGCTCAGCTGCAGCTTGAAAAGCAGCAATCGTATTTTCTGGATGGGTGCCAGATGAACCACGGTGTGCGTATATTTTCATCAAAATTTCCTCCTAACTAACATTTCGTTTCGTTCTACCTGAGAAAGGTTTGTTTCTATTTCTAACAAACGCCACTTATCCATATACTAGCATTTGTTACAAAAAATAAAAAGCAGGAGTAATTTCTTAACGGATTTGGAACAAGTGAAGAAAATAGCAAATAACAATGGTTTCGGAAATGCAATTAGCAAACCAGGGATTAACGCTCTTTTTTGTTGAATCCCTTATTTCGGGGCAGGTTACTTGAAGAAGGTGTTTAAAACAAGAATGTAGAAATGAAGTTAGAGATAAATTTTTTAGGGGGTAAAATGAAAAATAATAATAATTTAAAAACAATAAACTGGGTAATTTTCACAACCATTGTATTGGTGGGTGTTGTCACAGCAGCAATTACTCTATATGACTTAAATGCAGACACTACTGAACAGTCTCGTGCGGAATTCAATTGGGGCTTTTTACACACAATTATTTCAGTGGCTATACTTTTAATTTCTACTTTTTTAGCTTTGGGTTGGAAACGATTATTTCCTTTTAACATACCTTTTGCAATAATAATAGTTGGTTTTTGTTATGTACTATTCTTCCTTACCTTCACGATCGGATGGGTCGGTTTTCTAGGTATATTTGGTTTTTTTATTGCATTCGTTACTGGTGTAATCTTAATAATATCTTACGCAACTTTATATTTTCTTGAAAGTCGCAAGACCAATAAGATTTAACTGGTTAGAAGTGTATGAAAAAACACCTTATTCCACGAACGGGTGCTTTACTTCGAGAAGGGGTAAAGCATTTTTTCTTATTGAACTAACACCGCAGGTTAGTTTAATTATTTTTAGTAGGATACACTAATTGGTTCGGAGCAGCGTCGGCGACTCCTGTGGGAGCAGGGTGGTAGGTAAGACAGCACAACCACGCGCGATAGCGTTGGGTGCTGGCTTACCTTGGGGGATGGAAAACTAAGGACGTCACTTCGTGTGACAACGTTTTCCTGGCCAACATCCTGTTGGCCCGCGGAAAGCGTCCGACGCAGCGAAGAACCGGATGTTCTAAAAATAAGAAAACACTCATGATTCTTATATTAGAATAGAATCATAAGTGCTCTTCATTCAAATTACTCCAATCTCCAGCTCCTTTAATTTACTCTTCTAAAATAAAGGATATGCTCCAGCATCTCGAAGCCTGCCTTTCGATACACATTTAGCGCATCTTCCCTATCCGTCTCCACATCTAAATAGACAGATGGCTTACCTAGTTGATACGCTCTATTCTTCGCCCAATTTAACAACGAAGTCGCAATTCCTTTGCCTCTACTATCTCTCTGAACCGCCAAAGCCGTAATCCAAAGCTTCCCATCACTTTCCACCATCGTTAAGGTACCTACTACTTCCGAATCCAATCTAGCAAGAAATAACTGCCTGTTCGCCGCTTGCGTATTCACCATAATAAGCTGTTTCACTTCTTCCTCTGTATCACCGAAGGCATCAGTTAACATGTCTATGAGAACAGCTTCTTCATCTACATAAGGAACGACCTTTAATTCATTCTCGAGCGATTCGATTGCCTGTGCTGCCATTGTCAGCTCTGTGAATTCCATAGAATAGCCTTTCGAAATCAGCATTTGTTGCCCTACAATGGAATGCTCATCCGTCAATGCTAAATCACCAAGTGCCCCTCTAAGGGCTAAATTCTTTTGAAATTCAGCTAGCAGTTTATTGCCAATCCCTCTCTTTCGAAAAGAAGGCGATACGAGCCCGCTCCATTCAAAATCTAACGTAGCCATTCGATCTAATGCAGTTATCACACCAGCAAGGCGGTCTTCCTCATCTTCGTAGGCTAAGACACAAAAACCCTTTAAAGCGTAGTCTGTCAAGTCTCCCACGCTCAATATGTTCTCATAGTCAATTTGATCTTCCCTCGAAGAATCAGCCATTAATTGACGAATCTCCTCTATTGTATCTGTGTCTATTGGTAACGACACCGTCATAATCGATATATCCATACAGACCTCCTTATAATTTGGAATTGGTCAGCATGCTATAGTACTTCCCTTTTGCTTTTAACAATTCCTCTTGTGAACCTGATTCTATCAGCTTCCCACTTTCCATGACAAATATTAAGTCGGCTTTTCTAATGGTATTCAATCGGTGAGCAATAACAAAGCTTGTTCTACCCTCCATTAGTCTCTCAAGCGCTTCTTGAATTTTAAGCTCCGTAACTGTGTCTATACTAGAGGTAGCTTCATCTAAAAGAAGAATAGCAGGGTCTGCTACTAATGCACGAGCAATGGATAGCAATTGCTTTTGCCCTTGGCTTATCTCTCCACCGTCTGCTGAAAGCACGGTTTCATATCCTTTTGGCAGCTTCATAATAAAATCATGAGCATTCGCTCCCTTAGCGGCGTTTATAATTTCCTCATCTGTAGCGTTTAGCTTTCCGTATCTAATATTTTCTTTCACGGACATTTCGAACAAGAAAGGGTCTTGTAATACAAAGGCAGTTTGACTACGAAGCGTCTGTCTCGGAAGCTCACTAATTGGTATTCCATCTATCAGGATTCTTCCTTCATCGGCTTCATAGAAGCGTGCAAGTAGCTGCATAATAGTAGTTTTCCCTGCTCCCGTTGCTCCTACCAATGCAGCTGTTTTACCAGCTTCTACATGGAAGGATACTTGATGGATAGTGGGCTTTTCGTCACTTACGTTATAGCGGAAGGTTACATTCTCAAATGTCACATTCCCTTTCAGTTTGTATTCCTTGTTACGCTTTGCCTCATCAACTTCTTCTTTTTCATCCATAATGGAGAAGACCCGTTCCGCTCCGGCTATCGCTGAAAGCACTGTATTAAACTGGTTGGCTAAGTCGTTTAAAGGTCTAGTGAACTGCCTCGAATACTCCGTAAATATAACAATAACACCTATAGAAATATGCCCGTAGAACGCCAACACCCCTCCCGCAGCTGCCACTAGCGTAAAGCTGACATTGTTTAAGAGGTTCATCACCTTAGGGATAGATCCAGAATATAAGAGCGCCCAATAGCCTGTCTTTCGTAGATGCTCATTTTTCTCTGAGAACTCCTCTAGCATTCGCTCTTCCTGTGAGAAGGCTTTGACAATTCGTTGACCAGAAATCGTTTCTTCAATCATTCCGTTCAGCTCACCGACCGCCTTTTGCTGTTCCTTGTAAAGCTTGGAAGTTCTCTTCGTAATCCACTTCATTGCAAAAAACATGAAAGGTACAATAATGAGCGTGATCACTGTTAATAAAGGACTTAAATACAGCATTACCACTGTAGTGCCAACAAGTGTCAATAAACTAGAGAATACTTGGATGACGGAAGAGTTTAATGTCTGGCTGACGTTTTCTATGTCATTTGTCATTCTACTCATCAGCTCTCCATGCTGTCGCTTATCAAAGAAGGAGACCGGAAGCTTCTGAAGATGTTCAAAAAAGGATGTTCTTAATCGATAGACTGTTTGCTGTGCTATACCGACCATCCAGTAGCTTTGTAAGTACATAGCTACAGATAGGAATACATAAACCAGGACTAACCAGCCAATCAAACTTCCCAGCCCTTCAAACATTCTATCTGTAATATGGGTATCAATAATGACGCCGACTAAATACGGTCCCAGTAAGGATAAGCCTGAGCTCACAATGACAAGCAAGAAAACGATTATGAGCAAAAATCTTTGCTCATCAATAAGCCTCCAAATATTAAGCAATACCTTCTTCCAGTCTGATGCCTTCTCAACCTTCTTTTTATTATTCTTCTTTAAATCTTCTTTTGTTAATATTGGCTCATATCCGAAAGGCTTAAAGCTCATGATGTTCGCCCCCCTCTTGCTGTGATTCCGCTATCTCTCTATAAAGAGAAGAACCTTCCATGAGCTGTTCATGAGTTCCATAAGCAGAAACCCTGCCATCTTCTAGTAATAGAATATGGTCTGCTCCTTTTGCAGTTCGGATTTTTTGCGTGATGACGAGCATAGTAGCTTGCTCCTTCTCCAAAGCCTTCCAAAGAGCATTTTCTGTCGAAACATCTAAAGCACTTGTGCTATCGTCTAAAAGCAATATCTCTGGCTTCCTAACTAAAGCTCTAGCAATGGAAAGTCGTTGCTTTTGCCCCCCTGATAGATTTACTCCTTTTTGACCCACTCTTGTTTGATACTGATCTGGGAATTGTTCAATAGACTGATGGATTTGAGCCTGCTTTGCCGCCTCTTGTAGAAGCTCACTTTCAGCTGTAGCGTCTCCCCACCCTAAATTCTCTTCGATACTTCCAGTGAATAAGATAGATTGCTGCGGTACCAAGCCAATCACTTCTCTTAGCTCTTTTAGCGGCCAAGCTTTTATATCTACTCCATTAACTAGGATTTTCCCCTCTGTTGCTTCAAAAAAGCGTGGGATCAAGCTAAACAGTGTTGATTTTCCAGAACCTGTGGCTCCCATAATAGCTAACTTCGATCCAGATTCCACCTTAAAGGTAACATCCTTTAAAACAGGCGTATCGGTTGTTGGATATGTAAATGAAACATGTTGAAACTCTAGTTCTCCAGTTCCACGAGCAGATTTTTTCTCCGTTATCTCGATGTCCTCTATTCCCTCTTTTATTAGCAGCACTTCTTCTATCCTCTCTGAAGAGGCCTTTGCTCTAGAGAAGAAGATGATAATAAACGAAAACATAGAGAAAGCGCCCGTCATTCTCATCGCATAGTTAACAATCGCCACAAGCTCTCCAATTTGTGCTCCGTCCGTTTGGATTTCCTTTGCACCAAACCAAAGAACAGCCAGCAAGCTGATATTCATGACGAATAAAAGGACTGGTAGGATAAGCTCCATAATTCTAAAAGCAGTCACATTATCAACCTTTAAGTTATTTGCTACACTTGCAAACCTCGTACTTTCAAAGCCACCTCGTAGATATGCTTTGATTAGTCGAATGGCCTGTAAACTTTCTTGTACCTTACGTGTCACTCTATCTACACTCGTTTGAACTCTTCCAAATAACTTTAATCCCTTTCTACTCATTATATAAAGGAATATAACTAAGAATGGAGCGCCCAGCACCAAGTAAAGGGCAAGCTTTGCGTTCACAAGGAATGCCATTGCAATACTTCCTACTACTAATAATGGAGCTCTCAACATGATTCGGAGTCCCATAAATATTAAGTTTTGCGTAATCGTCACGTCATTCGTCAGTCTAGTGATCAAGCTAGATGTCGGGAACCTCAAAAAAACAGTCATCGTAAAGGTTTGCACCTGTTTAAATAATGCCTGCCTGATATCATACCCATAGCTTTGCACTGCATGTGAAGCTAAGAAGGTATTCACAATTCCTGCAAGAAATGCTAGAAAAGATAAGCCTAGCATGATAGCTCCCCAGTAAATAATGGTTCCTCTGTCCTGTGCAATGATTCCCTCATCAATAATGATGGATATTAATAAGGGCTGAATAAGCTCTACCGAAAGCTCAATGAGCATTAAAAATAGAGCTACAATTACTAGCCATTTATATGGCTTTAAATAAGAAAAAATGGTTCTCACAACAAACACTCCTAGATTCTTCGCATCTCGAATTAATTCTCGTAAACTCTATTATGCCATATCCAGTTTCTAATAAATAGAAAAAATATAATAATCTAATTATTTTCTGTGAGTTTTCAAAATCTTCATAGGAGTCAACCGTAAGAAAATGTTGCTAACTGCTTTTTCCCCTTCTCCGTTTGTTGGTTTTCCTTTTTAGTTCTCCTCCTATTGAAAGCCAAGTGACAAATACCAACATAACGAAAACGCCAGTATATTGCCATAACCCCAGCACCTGATGAAACAATAACACGGAGACAATCATAGCTGTCAGAGGCTCTATACTAGACAAGATACTTGTCTCTACCGCAGTTATGTACTTCATGCTCGAGAGGAACATAATAAAAGCTACTGTCCCAATAAGAATAATAGCGGGAATAACCAAGCTAACCGGATAGCTTACTAGATAGCTCCACTCTTCCGCACTCCAAATAGTTCCCGTTAACGCTAAGACCATGCCTCCGACCAGCATTCCCCAACCAACTATCAATAGTACTCCCCACTTGCCCATTAGTTGACTTGGATAAACAGTATAGAAGGCAAAAGTAATTCCCAAAGCAATACCCCAAAGAACCGCTTCTTTACTAACCAATAATTGCGCAGGGTTTGCATTAGTTAATAGTAAAAACAAACCTGCTAAGGTTCCTATGATTCCTATCACTTGGTACTTAGGTGGAAAGACCTTCGCTTTCCAGGAAACAAAAAGAATGATATAAATAGGTCCCAAGAATTGCAGCAATGTAGCAATGGACGCATTACTTGCTTCTATAGCCGCTATAAAAGTGTATTGCACACCTAGCATTCCTAACACACTAAAAAAGAGGAGTTGCTTTACCCAGCCAAGATCTGTCCATATAGTCATAATCTTAACCCCTTTTAACCGCAAGAAAGTCAAAAGCCCCATTCCAGCTGCCAGTAATCGTATTGTTAGAAAAAAAGAGATAGACATCTCCGTATTCTTCAAAACCCACTCCATCATTGGGCCAGACAATCCCCAAAGTATGGACCCGATGACAATTAAAAAGATCCCTTTTCCTCTTTCCAACGTTCATCCTTCCTTTTCTAATAAATTTTATATAAGCATTTAGCCCTAACATTAAAAATAATATGAATATATTGTTCTAGACTAATGACTAATTTCTCTAGATTCTATATAATCAAGATAGATAATTTATTGGGGGCGTGAAGATGTATCTTCAAGAAAACACGATAGATATAAGTGAAGCTGTGTTGAATAATATACCATTTCCAACATTTTTGACAGATAGCGAAGGTCATATCATTTGGTGGAGCAAAGAAGCAGAAAAACAGTTCGGATATACTACAGAAGAATTAGTAGGCTCAAAGATTCCATTCTTTACCGAGCACACACATGGACATTTAGCAGCAAAATGGAAAACACTGTTTAGTAAAAAAGATCCTATAAGTTTAAATCCAGTAATAATGCATTCTAAGGATAATGAAATAACGAAGACCTCCTTAATAGTAAAAGCCATAACGATTAATGAGGAAAACCTTGTGTTGTTCCAGTTTGACCTTCATTCAGCAATTAGTGTGGAAAGCTCTGCTTTTTTTGAACTTCAGTTGTTAAAGAAAGGACTTTCCGAATCCTTTATGGTCCTTTACATGGACAAAGAGGGATTAATCATGCATGCAAATGATTTATTTTTAAAGCAAAGCGGTTGGACTCCTAAACGCATTATAGGTAAATCATTTTGGCAATTATTCCCTAACACAAATGAGCATTTAACTTTGGCTGATAGCATCATGGATAAACTACAAAGAGGAAACAACTTCCATGGTACTATCGAGAAAATGAATAAGGCTGGAACAACTTATTGGGTTAACCTCATAGCTATGCCTATTACAGATGTTGAAAATAATACACTCTACTATCTATTATTGGAAGAGGAAGTCACGGAGCAAAAGCTTCTACAATCTCGCTTAGAAGAGATTGCATATATTGACGCAGAGACAGGACTTATGACTCGCCACCGGTTAGAAGGCGTTGTGAATGAGTATATTCAAGATAATAAGCACTTTTCCTTTGTTACCTTAAGTCTAAATCACTTTTATACTTTAAGAGAAATTTTAGAAGATAAGCCTGAGGCAGAGCTTCTAGTAGAGTTCACCAAAAGATTAAAAATTTATTTTGAGGATTCACATATTGCCAGAACAGGACGAGATCATTTTGCTATTATCAGTCCTCTTAGTGACTGGTATATCGAAGGATTTGTTCATTTCTTAAAACAGAACCCTATCTATATAGAAGGAAAGCTTATCCCTATAACGGTTAGCGGGGCAATCACAAGATTCCCAGAGGACCAACAGAGCTATTTACATCTAATGAAAGCAAATAATACTACGCTACAAAAGGTAAAATTAGAGGGTGGTGGCGTGATAGCAACCCTATCTCAAACTGATCATCATAAGCTCTCTAGGAAATCCCAAATTGAAAAGCGTTTGTTAGAGGCCCTAAACCACAATAACTTCCAAGTAATGTACTTGCCTCAGCGAAATCTACAGAATGGAAAAATTACTACTGTAGAGGCTTTAGTACGCTGGGAGGATGAAGTGCTTGGTGTTGTCAGTCCAGACGAGCTTATTCCAATTGCAGAGGAAACTGGCCTTATCAATGAAATCGGAACATTTATCCTTGAGAAGTCTTGTGAACAGGCAGCTGTTTGGCAGAAAAAGGGGCTTGATGTCAAGGTAAGCTTTAACTCTTCCATTCGTGAATTTAGGGATAAAGATATGGTAAAAACAATACACACTGCTTTGCAAAAACATCAATGTGAGGCTGAATGGATTCAGATAGAATTTACTGAAAAGTTCGCTTTAGAGGCTGAGGCAGAGAAAGCAATTATTAAACAAATGCAGGCTTTACAGCAAGAAGGTGTTGGTTTTACATTAGATGATTTTGGAACTGGTTATGCTTCCTTAAGATACTTGCAGCTATTGCCTATAGGAAAACTAAAAATAGATAGAACGTTTGTCTCCTCACTGATACAAAAAGAAAAGCTGCAAAAGCTCGTACAAGGCATCATTCAGTTCGGTCAATCTTTAGACGTACTGGTAGTAGCTGAAGGCGTTGAAACTAGTGAGCAGTACAATTTGCTAAAAAGTATGGGGTGCGATGCAGTACAAGGATATTACATTAGTCAGCCAGCCTCTGTAGAAGATATAGAAAAATTATTAATAGAGGATCAAAAAAACGTGAGCTAGGGTACCCTCCCTACTCACGTTTTTTTAATTCGCATCAACATTTCTTTCCAAATCTGCGTTAAAATTTCTGCAAAAACTAACCCCATCGCTATGGATCCAGAAACCATCAAAGCAATTGCCGCAAATTCTACAGCTACACCATAATCCTTCTCCACTACATTTCTCATTGCATTATAAGCCGAGCCTCCTGGTACAAGCGGAATAATACCAGCAACACTAAATATAATCATTGGCATTTTAAATTTCCTTGCCATTATATGTGCAACAAATGCGATGGTGAATGCTCCAGAAAAAGATGCAATGATTTGGTCTCCGGAGAATTCTAAGACATATTCTTTTACAAGCCAACCTGTCATCCCTACTAGTCCACAATATGGAAGAGACTTTTTGGGAGCGTTAAATACTATCCCAAATGCCGTTGCTGCTATAAAACTAAGAATGGCTTCTCCAAGATACGACATTGTCATTCCTCCCTAGATCGATAATATGAGTGCTACTCCCGCTCCTATTGCAAACGCCGTTAGAAATGCTTCTGCCCCTTTGGAGAGTCCAGAAACGAAATGACCTGCCATTAAATCACGAACTGCATTCGTGATAAGTAGGCCCGGAACAAGCGGCATTACAGAGCCAATAATTATATGGTCGATTTGCTTTCCATACCCATAGGTAACAGATAAAATTGCTATTACGCTTATCACCAGTGCTGCAAAAAATTCCGCAAAAAACTTTACTCTTGTTTTTTCTTCCAATAAAGTGGAGACCGCATATCCCACACCTCCAGCTACCATAGCATGTGGCACGTCTATTAAATCTGTACCGAAAAGCCATAGAAAGGCACCTGAAGCAACGGATGCACCAATTATTTGAATCCAAAATGGGTACATCTTATGTTCTAGCTCTATTTTTTTTAATTCCTTATATGCTACCTGGATATCTATCTCCTTGGAGGAAAGTTTTCGAGATACTGCATTTACAAGGGCTATTTTTTCTAAATCTGTTGTCCTTGAATTAACTCTCACAAGTCTAGACGGCACCTCGTTATCTCCACTAAAAATTATTCCTGTTGGAGTAACAAAGCTATGAGATTCAGTTAGATTTTGCGAAAGAGCCATCCGATCCATTGTATCCTCAGCTCGATAGGTCTCCGCGCCACTTTCCATCATTAGCTTTCCTGCTAGCAAACAGCACTCAACCGTCAAATCAAAGTCCTTATTCAAGGTACTTGCCTCCTCTTTGCCACACACTTAATTACCAATAGTTTTATCTAACTATACCATTTACATCCCTAAAAACGGAGAAATTAAAAGAGTCAAAATCCTTGTAATAAAAAACTGCAATCTCCCCTGTTAAGCCAATCTTAACTTCCGGAGATTGCAGTACAGATATTTAGTAAGTTACGTCACTTATCTTTTCAAAATCATTGTATCGGTAGCTATTTATCTTATTTGCTCCAACCGTAAAAATAGTATCCCCGACAGTCAATACTCGTTGAATCATCATATCCCAATTTGGCTGTTTCTGCGAATCTTTCCACTGGTTCCATAGCTCTGTTTTTAGGGAAATACCATTTTGTGGAGTTATTTCAAACAGAATAGCACCCTCTTGTTGAAAATCGTGATAGTTTTTCCCCTGAGTCTGGCTGTAAATAGATACAGGGAAACCATATAGTTGCTTTTCCTCATCTAGGAAAAGTGCTTGGTAATCATGGTGAACTGCCGAATACGTGCCTCGACCACCAATTATAACTGAATCAACTTCCACTGGATTCGTGAAGTCTGTAATATCATATAACGAAACTTTCATTTCTCCCAGCTGAATAGTTTGTTCTGCCCCTTCTTTAGAGCTCACGTTTGTCTCATATCCAAATCCGATTACATGATCCTTGTCTAATGAATGAAGATAATTATTAAAACCTGGGATGTTAAGCTCCCCAAGCATTTGAATGGAATTTGGATTTGCCAAGTCAACAGCATATAGGGGATCCGTTTCTTTAGAGGTCACCATATATGCTCTATCTCCCATAAATCTAGCAGAGTTGATTTTCTTCCCATTTGCCAATCCTGTTAAAGAGCTTATCGGCTTCATGTCCTTATCAAGAACGTATAATCGATTCTCTAAATGTTCTCCAGGGGCTTGTTCTGCTAGGCTGTCTGCTGAAGACTCCTCATTCCCTAATTCAACACCTTTGCTAGTCACTGTCCGGAAATAGCCATTATATTCATCCATAGCGTACTCATTCAAAACAGTACCTTCCAAACGGTGAGAACCTTTAAACTCTACTGAGTCCTTATCTAGTGCAAATTTATAAACCTCTGTTTCTACACCCTCCGGAGTGCTAGCTAGTAATCCAGCATTACTCTTCTCAAACTTGTTTAGATGAGTGGTTAGATAAAGGTTTTCTTTCGACATATAGAGCTGATTGCTACTGCCTAGGAAGCTTTTTATATTCACTTTATTCTCTTCTAACTCTTCTATATTTAAACCAGAAATTATCGTATAGTTGCCTTCTAAAGAATTAGGTAAGATTGCAATACTGCCATATCCAAGAATCTTCGCTTTCTTTCCTCTTTTAGAATCAAAAACATATGGACGAAGCTCTACATCTTCTTTTTCCTCCATATCCCAATAGCTAGGAGTAGAATTAGTTACTAAATAGAGCGTCTTATCTTTCAATCGAACTTCGTTTAAATTACCTTCCGATGCCATTTCCCTTTTATGACTAGGATATTTTGGATTAGAGATATCATAGAAGTAAACTGCCGTCATTGGCTTTAAAGGTACTTCTATTGTTTCAGGCTCTTCTTCCTCTGGCGCATCTTTTTCTTCCTCATTCTCATCTTCTACAAGGACAGTTTGATAATATGTTTTCTGTCCAATGACCATTAATACATCTTCGCTTAAAAGAAGCTGACTTGGATAGAAGTCCTGATCAAAGCTGATGCTAGAAATCTTTTGCATGTCGTTAGGGTTTTCAATGTTTACAATAGACACTTTCCCTTGAGTTAATGTGTATATATGCTTACCATCTGTTTTCGCAACATCCGCTGCTTCTACACCCTCTACTAGATTATTAATTGTAGAGTAGTCTAATCCAACATCACTAGATTCTGTTCCCTCTTCCGTTTCCTTCATAGGGCTATTTTTTTCAGCGTTCGCTTTTCTTACTTTTTCAAAGTATGCTGTTAACTCGTCTGTGGTATTAATGGTCGGAATTTCATTTGTCACAGTAAACGTGTATCTACTCTTCCCCATACCATATTTTTTCTTTACAAACAGGACATAGTTATCGTCCTCTAAATCAGCTATTTCCAAAGACTTGCCGTCTTTCGAAAGTACAAAGTTAGCATCTATATTTTTTCCATTAATATCTTGTAAATACACATTTCCATTTTGGAGATCCTGTTCACTAACAGGCTCAGAAAACGTAGCACTAAATACTTTTTTTGATAATACAATCCCTTCCGCATCTACATCTTGCTTGGTCACATAAAACATCCCAATGGAGCCAACGAGACATAGCGCAATAAGAGATATAATCCATTTTTTCATAATCTTCTTCCTTTCTCTGACTCTCTTGTTATAACATTAGACAGCTAACTTCGCAAATAGGTTTCAATGCCCAGTTAACATTTTAAATAAATACTTCCATTCCATAGAGAATTTTCTAATATTCTATTATCATAGAATAGGAGGGGATGTATATCAATATAAGGGGGGCGAAAAATGAAGTTTCTTACTCGTTTTTCAAATAAAGTGATGGAGAAATTGTTACCGGATCCGTATATCTTTGTAGCGCTATTGACATTACTTGTCTTTATACTTGGAATATTTTTAACGGATACGAAACCGCTTCAAATGGTAACTTACTGGGGAGATGGCTTTTGGGGATTGCTATCTTTCACTATGCAAATGGTTGTTGTTCTACTAGCCGGACATGTATTGGCGAACAGCCCCGTGTTCAAAAAGTTCCTAAGTTCCATGGCTAGTACAGCCAAATCTCCTGGCTCTGCAATTCTATTAGTTTCTGTTGTTTCCTTAATAGGATGCTGGATCAACTGGGGATTTGGTTTGGTGTTAGGAGCGTTATTTGCGAAGGAAATTGCTTCAAAGGTTAAAAATGTTGATTATCGCTTACTTATTGCAAGTGCCTATTCAGGCTTTATTATCTGGCATGGTGGTTTAGCAGGCTCTATTCCGTTATCGATTGCAACAGAGGGACATCCATTTTCAGGTATAATGGGGGTTATTCCGACTACGGAAACCTTATTTTCTACATATAACTTAGTTATCGTAATTGCTCTATTTATATCTGTCCCATTATTAAACAGATGGATGATGCCTAGCAAGGAAGATACATTTGCGATAGACCCTTCTCTATTGGAAGAAGAAGTTGTTGAGGAAAAAACAAATGAAAAACCAACCCCTGCGCAAAGACTCGAAAACAGCTATGTGCTTACTATACTAGTTGCTCTATTGGGATTGGTATACTTAATTAATCACTTCCTTACAAAAGGATTTGATTTGAATTTAAATATTGTAAACTTAATTTTTATTACTTTAGGGATTTTATTCCACGGAACACCAAGAAGTTTCTTAAATGCAGTGAAAAATGCTGCCAAAACTGTAGGGGACATTGTTGTTCAGTTCCCTTTTTATGCAGGAATTATGGGTATGATGCAATTTTCCGGACTTGCAAAAGTAGTTTCTGATGCTTTTGTAGGCATCTCGAATGAGCATACGTTTTACCTCTTTACCTTTTATGCAGCGGGAATTGTAAACTTTTTCATCCCTTCTGGCGGGGGACAATGGACCGTGCAAGCTCCAATTATGCTAGAGGCTGCAACTACGTTAAATTTAGACTACGCAAAGACTGCTATGGCTATAGCTTGGGGTGATGCTTGGACCAATATGATTCAACCATTCTGGGCGTTGCCAGCACTAGCAATAGCTGGTCTAAAGGCAAAGGACATCATGGGCTATTGTGTTTTTGTACTGCTTTTAAGTGGCTTAATTATCAGCCTAGGTTTATTCTTTTTCTAATTAAATATTATTCCCCTCAAAAAAGGGGCCGTCTGAAAAATCATTTTGAGACGGTCCCTTTGCGACGAGGATGGTGGCATTTTGATGCGACCACCACAGGAGCAATGGTACAAGCAGATATCTGTCAAAGAAGGAAGGGGGTGTCCCATAAGTTTTTTACTTATGGGACACCCCCTTCATTTTTTCTTCCATATCAGCGTAGATTCAAAGTCCCACTATTTCCCCTCTAGCAACAGTTTCTTTTATTTCTACACCTCTTGCAGCCATCTCTTTAATATAAAGGTCGCCAGGGACAATTAATTCCGGTGCATATACTCCGTGCTTTGCAATGACGCCGTTCCCAATCATTTGAGCAACAACAGAGATAGTGTTTGCCGTTGCTCTCGCCATTGCTGTTTCACCAGATAATGGATCCTTTTTAGTGGCCATTTCATAGGAGTAAACTGTATCTTCCCCATCCTTCACTCCCTTTACAATGACCCTTAATAGCACTGCATCCTCTTTGTCACCAAGGATAAGCATAGGTGTTAGCACCTCTTTTAGCACTTCTCGAGCGCTTACTTGATTTCCACCAACATTCACCATTGTCTCTTTATTCGTTAAACCTAAGTCTACTAATAGTTTAAATTTTTCTGCATGCCCTTTATAACGAATCGTCTTGTATTCCATCGTTTTTACATCAGGGAAAGATTTAGGTAAGGTAGATGTGCCCCCTGCAGTATGAAAAGCCTCCAGCTCACCATATTCCTCAAAGTATATAGGCTCAATTTCTGTCAAAGACTCTATCTCTTGCAACTTTCCATCTCTGATAACATGCGAAGGGTCTGTATAGTGATCAAATACTCCTTCTAACGAAAATACGATATTGTAATTGAAGAGGCCTTCAGGTTCTACCGGAATCCCGCCAACATATAAATGAATATCTGTTACCTCATCTAATTTACTAGCTCCGTAGCCTGATAGGATATTGATCATTCCTGGAGCCACCCCTAGATCCGGAACAAGTGTGACCCCTTTTTCTATAGCCTTTTCATGTAAAGAAAGAACAACATCCGTTGCTCCTCCAATATGCCCTCCAAGATCAACCGAATGAACACCAGCTTCAATTGCCAGCTTAGCTACCTTTTCGTTAAAGGTATAGAATAAAGCATTGATTACCACGTCTGCTTGCTTCATAACTTCCAAAAGGTTGTCCTCATCATTCGCATCTAGTCGTAATACTTCAATTTTGGCATTTTGCATTTTTTCCTTAAATAAATTTGCCTGGCCTACATCTAAATCACATAAAAATACTTTTTCCACATTTGGACTCATGATTAGATCACGAGCAGCCTCTTTCCCCATTAATCCAGCACCTAACACCGCTACCTTCATTCTCTCATCCCCTTTTTACTCGGTATCTATTTGCGCACGCTGCAGCTTACCACTAAAGTCAACGTAGATACTCTTCCACTCCGTGTAAACATCTAACGCTGCTACACCGGAATCTCTATGTCCGTTTCCAGTCCCCTTTGTTCCACCAAAAGGAAGATGAATTTCTGCGCCTGTTGTTCCTGCGTTCACATAGACAATTCCTGTATCCAAATCTCTTTGTGCTTTAAAAATTTTATTAACATCACGACTAAAGATAGAGCTAGAGAGACCGAACTTCACCCCATTATTTACTTCAATTGCTTCTTCAAGTGAACTTACCTCTATGATGGAAACAACCGGTCCAAATATCTCTTCCTGCGCAATTCTCATTGTCGGTTTTACGTCTGTAAACAAGGTAGGAGCATAGTAGTTGCCTTTACTTAGATCACCTTCGTCCAGCATTTTCCCTCCAGTTAAAAGCTTAGCTCCTTCGTCCTGACCAATTTTCACATAGCCATGGATTTTTTCAAGTGCAGCTTTGTTGATAACAGGTCCGACTTTAACGGATTCGTCTAGACCATCACCAATGGTTAGTTTCTCCATTTGCTCAAGGAGCATATTTTCCAGGTCCTTCTTAATATCCTTATGCACGATGACTCTACTGCATGCCGTACATCTCTGCCCTGCTGTCCCAAATGCACTCCAAAGAATGCCTTCTACCGCAAGGTTTAAATCCGCATCGTCCATCACAATTACAGCATTTTTTCCGCCCATCTCTAAGGAAACCTTCTTTAAATGCTTACCACCAAGCTCAGCAACCTTGCTTCCCGTATCGGTTGAGCCAGTGAACGAGATAACCTTGACGTCTGGATGCTCAATTAAAGAGGTACCTACCTCGGAACCAGAGCCAAATACCACATTCGCAACTCCAGGAGGCAATCCTACTTCTTCGAAAATTTTCGCCATTTCATAAGCCATCATTGGTGTTTCGGTCGCTGGCTTCCAAATGAAGGCATTTCCCGCAACAATGGCAGGGAAGGATTTCCACGTAGCGATTGCTACTGGGAAGTTCCAAGGAGTGATTAAACCAACTACTCCAATAGGTGCTCGCACGCTCATAGCAAACTTATCTGCTAGCTCTGAGGGTGTTGTTTCTCCAAACAACCTTCTTCCTTCACCCGCCATATAGAACGCCATATCTATCCCTTCTTGGACTTCCCCACGGCCTTCCTCTATTACCTTCCCCATTTCCTTAGTAAGCACCTGAGCCAGATGCTCTTTTCTCTCTTTCATAATTCGACCTATCTCATATAAATAATCTGCACGCTTAGGTGCCGGTACCAATGCCCAATGCTTTTGAGCTTTAACCGCCGCCTCAACTGCTAGATTAACATCTTCTCTCGTGGACAACCTTACCTCTGCAAGCTGTTCCCCATTCGCAGGATTAAGTACGGCAGTATAGCCGGCATTACTTTCATCCTGCCATTTCCCATTAATAAAATTCGTTAGCTTCATTCTATTTACCTCTCTTTCAAAAAAATGAAAACGTTTGCATAGTTACTACATTCGATAAAAATTTTAAAAAACCTCCCTAAAAACTAAAAAATAGGAAAAATCCAAATACTTACCATGAGGAAAAGCAGGAATAATGATGGAACAGGTCATGAGCTTAGAAGAGCCGATAGGCAGTAGAAGTTTATTAAATGTTAATGCAACAAATTAATTACTTTAAAATAGGGGATTACCAAGAATAACTGGTTACTTTTCTAATTTAGTGGACAAAATAAAGGGTGCAGGTAAAAAGTATGTTCACTGATGAAAATTTATTCCTTAACCCTTTCAGGAGTGAAGACATGGAAGGCATACTCCCCTTACCTAATAAATCCATTTCAATCGATTTAACTTAGTACGCCTCGTAACGAACTAGTCAAATTTGTGCTATTCCCCGAAAAATAGTACGAGAAAATGGTTGAGAAAAGTAATATTATTTTAAAAATGATTCACAACCAAATGATATGATCAACGTTTGGATATTTGTAAGCGCTTTAGATTTAAAAGGAAACAACAATTGTAAAAATATTGCGCAAGGAGAGTTCAACATGACCAATCAACAAAACACCAATATG
Organism: Psychrobacillus sp. Z16_25; assembly: GCF_056856695.1. Classification (NCBI taxonomy): domain Bacteria; kingdom Bacillati; phylum Bacillota; class Bacilli; order Caryophanales; family Bacillaceae; genus Psychrobacillus; species Psychrobacillus sp. Z16_25. Next base: position 236,838 of record NZ_JBXEOV010000004.1, read on the forward strand.
GAACAATTTCCATGGATGGACAAATCGTTGTCCCCACGAGAGCGTGCTGAAAAACTTGTAGCCGCTATGACATTAGAACAAAAAATCGCTCAACTCCACGGTTCCATGGCGACAATCAACATCTATGACATGCCTTCAATGGATGAAATGAATGCTATGACACCTGAGGAACAAGATAATCTCATGGCACAGCTCCAAGTACAACGCCATGTAAAAGGTATAGAAGAGTTAGGAATCCCTCGTTTCCGTATTACCAACGGTCCAGTTGGAGTAGGCATGGGAGATGGACATCCAAGTCCTCCTGCAACTGCGCTACCAATGACAATTGGTCTTGCTGCTGGTTTTGACCCAGAGCTAGCACGTGAATACGGGAATATCATCGGCTCTGAGACCGCTACTTTAGGTCAGCATGTTCTAGAAGGACCAGGGGTTTGTCTGCACAGAACACCAATTGCAGGACGTAACTTTGAATACTTCTCAGAGGATCCATACCTTTCTGGTGTGATGGGAGTCGAGGTAACAAAGGCAATTCAAGACCACGATGTTATTGCTATGGGTAAGCATTATGTAGTGAATGACCAAGAGTACGAGCGTTTCCGTACAAATGTGGAAGTAGATGAGCACGTTCTACGCGAGTTATACCTGCTTCCATTCGAAATGTTAGTAAAAGACGGGGATATTGCAGCAATTATGAGTGCTTACAACCGTGTCCGTGGTGTATATGCAACTGAAAACCGTTATATTCTTAATGATATTCTTCGTGACGAATGGGGCTTCGAAGGCTATGTACAATCTGATTTCTGGTCATGTCGTTCAGCTGCCGCTTCATTGAACGCAGGAATGGATCACGAAATGCCAGATGCTAAATGGTTAAACGAAACGAATGTCAAGAATGCACTTCAAGACACTAGCCTTGAAATTGAAACAGTTAACCGCGCATTGGTACGTCGTTACACGCAAATGTTCCGTTTCGGTCAATTTGAACGTCCATACAATCCTGGTGTAATTGACGCTAAAGCTCATGGTGCTATCTCTCGCAAAATTGGCTCACAGGCTGCAGTTCTCCTTAAGAATGATGGAGAGATGCTTCCACTTGACCCGAAAGCTTATAGCTCTATTGTAATCATTGGTCAATCAGAGTTTGTAGACGACGCATGCAATGGCGGTGGAGGTTCATCCAAGGTTGTTCCACTCTACACGGTACCACCAGTAGAAGGTATGCAGGACGTATTAAAAGGTCTTGGTTCGAGTGCGTCAGTCAGCAAGGTGACTGTTGCTCAAGATCTTTCTAACTTGGAAGAAGCAAAAGAAGCTGCTTCTAAAGCGGACTTGGTTATCCTAATGGCTGGATTAGTTGCCTCTGAAGGCTTTGATTTGCCAAGCCCGAACATGTTGAATGATCAAAATCGCATGGTAGATGAACTATTGGATATTAATCCACAAACAGTTGTTGTCATGAAAGACAGCAGCCCGGTTATGATGCCATGGATTTCTAAAGCTAAAGCTGTTCTTGAAGCATGGAACCAAGGCACGGAAGATGGCCACGTTGTTGCCGACTTACTCTTTGGAGTTGTGAATCCATCTGGTAAGGTGCCAACTACCTACGCAGCATCTGAGGGAGATCTTTTATATGCAAATAACCCTGAACGTTATCCAGGTACAGACGAAGGCAATGGCTTCCCTGTAATTCGATATTCAGAGGGTCTTAACATGGGTTACCGCTGGTTCCAATCTCAAGGCATTAAACCATTATTCCCGTTTGGATATGGTCTATCTTACACATCCTTTGAGCTTTCTGGATTCTCAGTTACACCAACACAAACAGACGGTAAATCTCCAATCCATGTAAACGTAACTGTAACTAACACAGGAAAAGTGGCTGGTGCAGAGGTGGTACAGGTATATCTAGGAATTCCTGTTGAAGGACAACCACCTAAGCGCCTTGTCGGGTTCCAAAAAGTGCACCTTGAGCCTAACGAGTCACGCGAGATTACAATCACAATTGACCCAACAGCTACGAATCATCCAATGGGTGTATGGGATTACTACAAACGCGACTTCGTGGTGAGACCTGGTGATTACACTGTATACCTAGGTACATCTAGTGAAGATACTCCTTACAAAGCAACGATAGTTGTAGAATAATTGAACCATAGGCGGAACAATGTCCTCCACAGCTATATAATGATCCAGGGTTTCCCTTAAGTTTTACTTTTGGGAAACCTTTTTTCATTTGTAATCTTCCTGTTTTTCCTATTTCATACCCAAGGAAAGCTTCAGCTAGACCAAAAACAACTATTTAACAACAAAATATGAGAATTCGCTGAAATACTATGCGTATTGCTTATAGTCTGTACTAGCCCGTTTCATATACTACCTTAAGAACGATTTTATATGTTCTGTACTTTATAAAAGGAGGGATTTCCATGACTAATAATGCTGGACTTTGGGTAGGTATTCTTGGGATTATTTTAGCTATCGTCGGATTCTTTTTCTATCCTTTATGGTTTGGAATTGCAGCTATCGTTTTAGGCTTTGTTGCAGCATACCATTTTAAGCAACTAGTGGTAGGATGGCTTTCTATTATTCTAGGAATTATCGTACTGATTTATTATTTTTTCTTCTAACCTAGGAGATGGAATAAATCTAATGAGGAGCACTTATGATTCAATCGTTTGATGAGAATTATAAGTGCTTTTTAGTTCTGGAAAACAGGGTTCTCTGCTACATCGGACGTTTGCATGTTAAAGGATCGGGTAAATACTTATATCACTTCTTTTTAAGGAGGTAAACTACTATGCCTATGAACGAGCATTATAATTCTTATGCGTACACAACGGATGATGTTGTAGCAGAAACAGGAGAGTACATGTGTGACTCCGGACATAAGAGGATGCTTTACGAGGGAGACAAGTTCCCTTCCTGTCCTGATAAGGAAGTAATCACCTTCTGGAGACATGTCGAGGGTCATTTTCATGAATCCGGTGAGGAAGTAAAAGAATCTGGTCGTTATGTAGATGAAGACGGGGATGAAAAAACGTTAGAAGCCGGTGAAACATTCCCTAACTGTCCTAAGTTCGGTAGCCCAACAAAATGGACTCATTTAGGAGAAAAGTAAAGATTCTTACCGTCCCAATAGGACGAGTAAGTTTACAGCAAAAATGTGAAAGCATGCTCGCTTTCACATTTTTTCTTTTGTAAAACTAGTTATCCGTAAGTCTACTCCAAAATCAGCTTCTAATAGTTTTCAACGCCTTACTCCATGCAAGCAGTTGGTCTAGCATCGTATTAGCGTTTCCGTCATGATAGCTTGCCGGTTTAAAAACGCTCATATTCTCAAAGTCCGTCATCAGTGAGAAGGTTACCGCTGTCCTTACATCTGCGACTTGTAATTCCCCAAGTATTAAACGCATGTTTTCATGTGCTCGAACCCCACCTAAGCTTCCATATCCCACTAAACCAGCTGCTTTATTGTTTAGCTCAATATTTAGATAATCCAATGCATTTTTTAATGCTCCACCCACTGCATGGTTGTATTCTGGTGTAATAAAAATGTAGCCATCAAAGGAAGCCATCTTATCTGACCAGGTTTTGATTGCTATGTTTGCCTTTTCCTCTTGTTCTGGTGGTACCTCCATCCCTAATAAAGGAAGCTTATAATCTAACAAATCCACCAGCTCATATTCAGCATCATTTCTCTTCCTCGCAAAATCAAACATCCATTTTGCTACCGCCTCAGCATTCCTACCCTTTCGTACACTTCCTGTTACAATTGCTATTTTTAGTTTCATCCTCTTCCACCTCCCATAATTCTACACCATTCATTATTTACCCAAATTTTCCTTTTTTTAAAATTATTTCAGTAAAAAGTTCTCGTTGTGTTATAGTTTTAGGTGATCAATGTATTACGAATATCGAAACATTACTTGTTGTTGGAGGTGCTTTCTATGGATATGTTTTTGATTATTTTACCCGTGTTTATTATCTTCTTCATAGGTTTTGTTGGACAAAAAATAATCGGCTTTGATATTAAATCTATCTCTACCGCTGCCCTTTATTTAATGTCCCCTTTTCTAGCATTTCGAACGTTCTATACAAACGAGTTAGACTTAGATTATTTATACATATTCCTATCCTGTGTACTTCTAACAATCCTTCTTCTTCTAGTTGTTTGGTCTATTAGCAAAGCGATGGCTAGTAATCGAACACAATTTTCGGCCTTAGTACTATCTAGCGTATTTCCGAATAGTGGTAATTACGGAGCTCCGGTTGTATTGTTTGCATTAGGAGCTGCCGGGTTTGATTATGCTGTCATTATTATGGTTATACATGGACTAATGATGAATACAGCAGGAATCTTTTTTGCCTCTTTAGGTGGAGAGAACACTACTGGTTCAAAGGAAGCATTACATAGGGTTTTAAGAATGCCCTTACTTTATGCAGCACTTTTGGGTATTTGCCTACAGCTTTTTTCTGTAGCACTACCTAAACCTATTATGGAAGGAATTAGCTTAGCTGCTGATGCTTCTATTCCAACGGTTATGCTTGTACTTGGAATGCAGCTAGCTGTTATATCTAGAAAAAAAGTGGATTATCGTTTTGTCACAGCTGCCACACTGATCAGAATGGCTGCTTCACCACTATTAGCCGGCGTAATTATGTATTTCATGCCAGTCTCGGATTTAGTGAAAACAGTTTTTATCATACAGGCTTCCATGCCAAGCGCAGCCAATACAACGATGCTTTCTCTTCAATTTGGGACAGAACCAGATCTTGTGTCCTTCACTACTTTTGTTACAACTATTATAAGTATTCTATCCATTCCTATGCTTTTATATTTCTTAGGAGTGTGAAACCAAAAACCTTTATTCCATTGCATAATTCTAACCTAGGTGTAAACAATACAAGAAAGATGTGCGGAAAATTTCCGCTTAGGTAGGAGGTAACAGACTTGAAGTTATCCACGTTCTTCAAGATAGCTGTCTTCTTTGTATCGCTTTTATTTGTTGCTTACACAGCTTTTGCCACAGATAAAGGCCGTCCATATTACGAGGAACATGGGTATGTAATGTGGGAGATTAACACGGAAGAAAAAGTCATTGCGCTCACATTCGATGATGGCCCCCATGAAAAGTATACTCCCCAGGTATTAGACTTATTAGAGAGGTACGAGGCAAAGGCAACTTTCTTTGTTATCGGAGAAAGTGCAGAGAAGTACCCGGATCTCATTTTACGAATGGGAGAGGAAGGGCATGAAATAGCAAATCACACCTATTCTCACCCTTTACATGTAACTCCATCAGAGCTTCGAGAAGAACTAAAGAAAACGAATGATATTATCCAGGGTATAACAGGAACGTATCCTGTTTTTTATCGACCTGTTGCTGGTGCTTACAATGACCAAATTATTAATACCGCCATTGAAGAAGGCTATCGAGTAGTTTTGTGGTCTTGGCATTTAGATACAGAGGATTGGAAAACTCCTGGAGTGAAAAAGATTGTAAATAAGGTTCTGAAGGGTGCCTCACCTGGAGATATTGTGTTATTCCATGATGCAGGAGGAAATAGAACACAAACGGTCAAGGCGCTGAAAGAAATCTTAATTGAATTAAAAGCACAAGGATACCGTTTCGTTACGGTTTCAGAGCTAGTAGAAATACAATCGTTCAACCAAAATCCTTTAGAGGAAAAATAACACACCATTATGAGTGAATTCTCCGAACAATAAACAACGGACTGGAAATTGTCGTACTCCAGTCCGTTGTATTTTTTATCTATGATTTGTAATTGCTGTCACTATCCTATCAATGGAAGGAATGGTAGTAGCCTTATTATCTTGCGTAAGAATTGTAAAGATTAGAACTTCTCCACCTTTTGTTTTGGCATAGCCAGAAAGAGCCTTTGTATTTTTCAGACTGCCTGTCTTTGCAAATACATTTCCTGCCGCTGGGGCTGCGTTTAAGCGATAGCGAAGCGTTCCGCCAGCTAATCTGTTTGAGTTTCCCGATATCGGCAGACTCTTGTAATAAGTTTTATACCACGGCTCCTTTTGAATTAAATAAAGAAACTCGGATAATTCATTGGAAGTAAGCTTATTAGAGTATGACAATCCAGAAGCATCTTCAAAGCTCCACTTTTTACTATCCAAACCAATAGAATCAATATATTCCCTCATAACTCTTAAACCACTACCCCAGCTACCCTTCCCATACTTTACTCTTCCCATTTCCTTAGCAAGCACTTCTGCATGTGTATTATTACTTAGCTTCATATATGGAATCATTAAGTTCTTTAAAGGCATAGACCGACGTGAAGCAAGCACCTTTACATTCTTCGGAGCCTTCCCACGACTAATAGTCGGATATGTAACAAACTTTATCCCCTTGTCCGTTAACGCACGCTTAAAAATATCTAAAGCATACATAGTAGGATCCGTGACAGATATCCATTCTTTTTTACCTGATGTTCCGATTGGAGCGTTTCCAGTAATAATGACGTTATTGGTTCCAACCTTCCTAGTAATCTTTAGTGTATTTTTGCTTCCCTTAACAACTGTTTTGGAACGGTTGACGACCTTTAAAACTCCTGTTTTTGGTGTTAGTTTTACTTGCGTGGGCTTGCCATTTGAAGAAGGCTTCGCTTCTACTATCACTGATCCAGCATCATAGTCAGCATTTGGAGAAACAGTCAGAGCGGAGATTGGGGCAGCGTAATAATAAGGCTCGTCCTCTGGTAAAATTCCTGCAGATAACCGAACATTATCATACCAAGTATCATCTCCATAGAGATTACCGCTTATCTTTTTTATCCCTCTGTTGCTGAGAGCTGTAGCAAAACTATCAAAGCTACTTTTTAATAAGGTAGGATCTCCATGACCCTTCACGTATAAATTTCCTTTTAATACCCCTTTTTCAATTTTCCCATCTGTGGAAACTGTAGTGGAGAAACGGTAATTCTCTCCTAATGTCTCTAGCGCCGCTGCACCGGTAAGCAACTTCATGGTCGATGCCGGCGTGACTCCTCTGTCAGCATAATATTTATAAATTACTTTTCCATCTGACGCTTTTCGAATAGTAATACTGGAAGTAGCATTTTTCATTCTGCTGTCAGATAGGACATTATCAATCTGGCGTTTCAGACTGGTATAGGAGGACGCTGCCTCCACGGGCTCCTGAGTTGGAATAAATATGGAACTACTAACCATAACTACAGCTATCAAGCTTACTATTGCCTTTCTCCAATTTTTCACTTTTCATACCTCCTGATGGAAATTTTTTCTTTCCGTTAGTTTAACATGTAAAATATCAGAAAAAATAATCGAAACAGAAATATTGACAGAAACCGTTCTATTTTCCTATCAGGAGGCACTAATTACAAAGCTTTTAAAGGAGAAAGAGCTTTTGTCTTGTCTAAATATATAAATGAATCGTACCTATCACTAATTTTAGATGGAACGTAATTTCTAAAGGCTTCTACATCCGGACGATATACGACACCGATTGCTCGGTGACCAATCCAATCATTAAAAATAAGATGATTGTCCGGATGAAATATTAACAGTTTATCCGCAGACCCAGCTCGATGAAGGATATCCTCCCAGGAATTCTCCTTGGCAGGTGGTACAGTCATTGTCTTATAAGGAGCACCCCATTCTTCTGACGCGATAACTGTCCCTTCATATGTTCCAAAGCCTATTGCAAAGACATCCTCTTTTCTGTTCTGTTGGCGAAGGATTTGGCCAACATTTATCATGCCTGCTGGTCCCATATCCGTTGCAGATGCATCTCCAATATGAGAGTTATGCTCCCAAACGATGATTTTTGCATCCTTCCCGTGATAATCCATTACTTCGTTAATGATTTCTACCATGTGCTCATCTCGAATATTCCAAGAATGCTCATCGCTTGAAACCATCTTCCGATAATACTCTTCTGCATTACGAGCAACCAACGCATTTATTTTCACATTCAAGTCAGCTTCCTCTTCAGCAGTAAAATTGTCCTCATGTGCCCGTATAGTCTTAAGAAGCTTGACTACTTCATCTACACATGCTTCCGTAATATTTAAAGAAGAAAAGGCGTATGTCTCAGGATGGCGATTGAATGGTTCGAAACAGGAAAGCGCTCTTTTTGCATATTCTAGCTCTATCCCACTTGGGTCAGTTCTTCTAAGAAAGCTTATGACTTCCTCTAGTGACTCCCAAAGACTATATACATCGATTCCATAGAAGCCCACTTTTTTATGTTTATTTTTTTGATTGAACTGCTGAAGCCAATCTACCAGTTGTTCGATTTCTTCATTTGCCCACATCCAAGTGGGCCATCTCTCAAAAGCCTGTAGTACCTGTTTGGCTGACTTTGAATCTTTGTCGTAGCCTTTTATGAATTTATTCACACGTTGACTAGCTGGCCAATCTCCTTCAACGGCAATTAAGTGAAATCCCTTTTCCTCAATTAACCGTTTAGAAAGCTCTGCTCTTGTGGTATAAAACTCTGAGGTGCCATGACTTGCCTCACCAAGCAGTACTATACGGGCATCTCCAATTGCGTCTAAAAGGGGAGTTAAATCCTCGCTGTTCCGCAAAGGGTATGCATATTGTTGGACTGCATCTATTACATGCTTCATGTTTTCACTCCTTTTTCAATAGGTTGAGATAATGATGGCTTTTTATTCCTCTTATTAATCTAATCTGCAGAAGCAGAGGCTGGAACAATAAAAATGAGAAGCTTTTTTACATATGATTAGAATCATATGTGCCTAATTCTGAGAATCTAGATTCTTCGCTGTATCGGCCAACAGGATGTTGATCAGGAAAATGTTGTCATACGGCGTGACGATCTAGTTTTCCATCCTCATGGTAAGCCAGCACCCAGTTCTTACAAGAGTGGCCGATTTTACTCATATCACTAGAGTTACTTACTAAAAATCAATGTAAAACAATAAATACAAAAGCACATAATCCCTCAAAAAGGTTTTTCCCGGCCAACCAAAAAAGTATTGGCAATTTTGATTCAAATTGGTAAGATAGGTAAAATGAAAAGCGATGATGAGAAGAGTAAGCACTCCAATCCTTCCAAGAGAGTTCCGGTAGCTGAAAAGGAACAAGGAAACGTTTGCCGAAGCAAGTCTCTGAGCTGCACATAGGATTAATTCTTATGATTATGTGCCAGGAGCTCCTGTTATAGAGCTAGAGTATCTTTGTACTCGAAAAGGTGTTGCTGGCGACAGCAGCACAAACTGGGGTGGCACCACGACATGTTAATCTCGTCCCCAAGACAATAGTCTTGGGGGTGGGATTTTTTATTTTTACTTAATAATCATGTCGGAGGGATTGCCATGTTGAATACAACATCTTGGAAAAAGCCTGCAATATATCTTACCTCAGTTGGTATAGCAAACATTGGAGGCTGGATTTACTTACTCGCATTAAATTTACTTATATTAGAGAGAACGGGTTCCATACTTGCAGTTGCCGGCTTGTACATGATTAAGCCTTTTGCTAGTATGCTTACTAGTCTTTGGGCTGGCTCTATAATTGATCGAATTTCTATAAAATATTTAATGATTACTTTAGAGGTTGTTAGAGCAATCCTTGTATGCTTTCTTTTGTTGGTAGACTCACTCATCACTGTCTATTTGATTGTCCTATTTATACAAATTGCTTCTGCCGTTTTTGATACCTCAGCTTTTACTTATATGACAAAGCTGATTAGTGTAGAAAAACGAATGAGATTCAATGCACTTCTAAGCTTTGTTCAATCCGGTGCGTTTGTAACTGGACCGTTAGTAGCCGGTTTGTTATTTCTTTCTCTATCACTCGAAATGTCTCTCCTTGTGAATGTCATTATTTTTCTGGTAAGTGGGGCACTTCTTATACCCTTGCCCAATTTACGTAGAAATGAAACTTCTTCTCTAGCGCAGCTATCTATAGGAAGTCTTGTGGAGGATTGGAGAATAGTTTGGAGATTCAGTTTAAAAGCTCTTCCCTTTTTACTCATTTACATGGCTTTTCAAGGGGTTATGCTTCTTACTGCAGCAATCGATTCCTTAGAGGTGGCCTTTGCTAAGGAAGTTTTGTACTTATCGGATGCCTCTTATGGTACTTTGGTAAGTATAGCGGGAGTGGGGTATCTTCTCGGTGCAATAAGCTTAAATCTAATTGTTCACCGACTTAACGCTAATCAACTTATGGTCTTTGGCACCTTTTTTATCTCGATTGGATACTTAATTTATAGCTTTTCCACCACCTATTTTGCAGCTAGCATCGGTTTTTTTACCCTTTCCTTTTTTCTCTCACTTGCAAGCACTGGTTTTTTAACCTTTATACAAGATAAAATACCAGAGGAAATGCTAGGAAGGATTACAAACCTATATAATGGAATATCTAGTATCATTCAAATTCTTGCTATCGTTTTATTAAGCACCTTTGCTCATTATTTTTCTATTAGAACCGCTGTTATGATTGGTGCGATATGCATGCTATTCACTACTCTTTTAATTGGAAGGTATGCACTACGGGCTAGATTGTCAGCTCCTAGGGCATATTAATAAAAAGGAGAGGCTTCATGATTTTGAGCTGTCTCTCCTTTTCATATCATTTGAATAACCGACGAAACATAAAATAATAAGATGAATGATGTGGTCTATCGTGTGAAACACACAAATTTTTACAAATCTACAAAGAGTGCTACGATAGTGGTAATATCCCCACGAGCATGAAAGCAAAGGAAAATAGGTGACGCATGAGAAAACGATGGATTATCTTAATAGGAGTAATTTTAGTCTCGCTGTTTGCTTTGACTAATCAAGAGCTGATAAAAATACTTTGGAGTGGAGATGTAGAAGCAGCAGAGAATTATTTAGATCGAAATGTTGGATATGCATTATTCTTTATGGCATTAGTAATGATTATCCAGAATTCCTTTACTGTATTTCCATTGATTTTAGTTATCACTATAAACATTGCACTTTTCGGCTTTGTGAACGGCTTTTTATGGAGCTGGTTTACAAGCATTATTGCATCCGTTATTGTCTTTTATAATGTCCGATACATTTTTCAGCAAATTTTCCTTAAAAGAGTAAACGAAGAGCTAATAAAAAAGGTAGATGCAAATGGCTTTGCCTATGTATTTCAAGCTAGACTCTTTCCTTTCGTTCCTACTAGCCTTGTCAATATACTCGCCGGTCTTAGCACAATGAAAATAGCTCCCTTTACACTGGCTACTATAGTAGGAAATTTTATTTACTTCTTTATTTTAGCGCTCATTCCAGCTGGAATATTATCTTCTGAGCTAGATGAGTATGTCATTTTAGGAATCATTTTTTTATCGGCAATAGGCTACTATCTATATAAACGGTTGATCCATCGAAGAAAAACAGCTATAAATTCGGAAAACAAATAAATCTAATCATATATAGAGGTGAATACGATTGAAAATCGCCATTCTTACTGATATACATGGGAACCAGCTAGCCCTAGAGGCAGTGTTAGAGAAAATTGAAAGAATGGAAAACGTACAAGAAATTTGGGTTCTTGGAGATATGATTGCTATGGGACCCGACACGAACGAAGTGTTAAATACCCTTTTCTCAAGAAAAGATGTAAAAATAATAACCGGCAATCACGATGAAGCAATCTTATCTCTTCTTTCTAAGGAGGGTCATCCAGAAAGCTATCGGCATACAAGAGAACACCATAAATGGATTGCGAACCAGCTTACCGAAGAAAACCAAACACGACTTCAAGCATTGCCAAGAGTTATTCAAAGAACAATTGGCTCTACCCGTATCATCGGTATTCACTACCATATAGAAGAGGATAAACGCTCAGCCCATATTAAAGATGAACCTTTTTTCTCTATTCAGGAAGCCACGCTAGAGAACATGGAAAAATTGTTCGGAGATTATCCGGCAGATATTATTTGCTTTGGACACCATCATCCTGAGCACTTCTTTATTCATAGAGGAAAAACTTATCTGAATCCTGGGGCATTAGGTGTATCAAAGGATAATAAAGCATCATTTGCCGTGATTGACTTTAGCCAGAATCACCCGATTCCGGAGATTCATCATGCGATTTATGATAAAGCAACTTTCCTCCAGAGATTAGAGGATTTAAAGGTTCCACAACGAGAAATATTACGGAAGCTATTTTTTGTTGGAGAATAAATAGAAATACATACAAAAAGCAGGAGAGTTTTTTTTAAAAATCACTCCTGCTTTTATAAATTCTAATACTTTTCAAACAGCTTCTTCACTATATAATAGGACTGCTTTAAGCGCTCTGTTGATTGGGGAGTATCCCAGTTATCCCAAGTATAAGACTTCATTGGAGGGAGAATATTCTCTTCCAAGCTTGGATAGGAATCTACCACCTCTCCCCTTTCATTCACAAACAGGGCACCTATAAAAATCTCTTCCACAAACTTGCTGGCTTCTATCCCATCTCTATATAGATCTCCTGTAAACTCTTTTTGACTAGGATCCTTTGCTCGTATCAAGAGCCACGGAAGACGTAATTCAATACCATTTTCTCCAATATAATAATCTGCAAGAGAATCGTAGTCCTCGTGGGAAGGGTTCCCGTTGCCCTTTTTTAGTTTACCTGCCTCATATGCCTCAAATGGCAAGGTTTGTTTTTGCTGAGGTAAATACAGTTCCTTATTTAAAGCATATCGTTCTTGCGTGAATTCCCCACTGTTATTCGTAGGGGTCTTTGGCTTGGGCTTCAGCATATTAAGCTGATGGCCATATTGGTACGAAAAGAAATCATAGTAACGATCGACAAGAAGCCTCGAGTCGTCTCCCTTAATCGGAATAATAAATTCTATCCCATTGGTAAGTGTTAGTCCTTCTATATCACTGATCCTCTCATTTCCTTGATCAGGAACCACGTCTAACAGAAACATCGGATACCCTGCTTGGTCTACATCATAGTCCAAGCGTATATAGAGATACCTTTCATCATGGTCCACATACAGCCCATTTAGAGCAGAGCCACCTTGATATATCGACTCCACACTCCAATCCTCTAGACTTCCGTCTACCTGGACCTTGTGACGATCAAAGCTCAGTAGACCAAACTGCTGTTCATTGGTTTGCGCATTAGACCAGTAAGGACGTCTATCGGGGTTATCATAATCTACCGTATTCCATGTTCTCTTAAACCACTCATCCTGCCAGGTGAAGATTAGACCACCCAATAAGTTCTCTGCCAGTATGTCTTCAAATAGACGAGAAACAATCTGTCCTTGCTCTTTTTCAGATAGAAAGCCTTGATTCCAGCCAAAAGGATTCCTATGCGTAAGACCCCTAGATGCCGGCACTCCAAATTCCGCTATGAGGATCGGTAGGCGGTGAGCTGCGTGTAGCTCTTGCAAATACGCTGCATAGCTGTTATTTTCACCACGATGATCCTTAAAGGTCTGATACACTTCCTCATAGTTAAAGAAGTCAGGATAGTACGGGTAGACGTGATAAGAAGCGAATTGCTCGGGTATCGTCATTTCATTTTTCGTATAAATGACATTTGGATCAACACTTACTAAGTCCTCTTGCTCAGCAGGTTCAGCTGGATGATCCAATAAATCTGTTGTCACCCAATTTGTAAAGCTCATTGGTCTAATCCAGTTATATTTATCCTTTTCATACTTCGTTATATAATCCATTTGCTGAGCTAACCAGTGCTCAAATGGCTGTGCATCTTTTGTCTCAAAATATTCACCATTATAATCACCTAGTTCGGGATACTTCTTATTTGTCTGTAACACCATTTCTGGATACCACTCAATTCCTAAAACCCAGCCTACTACGTATGGCGATATATCTGCATTATAAACTCCAGAGGCATGTCCCGGGTTCGCTTGGACTGTCTTGTTTCCATGAATCACATCAACAATTGTCTTCATTTCCTTTTGAAAATCCTGTAGGTTTTCTTTTTCAAATGCGTCTAAACTCTCTACTAGCTTCTCTTCATTCATCCAAACTCCATGCAAAACATATATTTTATTGTCATGCTCCTCATTATACTGCTTTAATGCTTTATAAAAGCCTGGTGGGTGCAGTGTATATACCCTGATCATATTCGCATTCATTTCCCCGATATATGTAAACCAGCGATAATACTCCTCTTTTGTGATAGCAGCTTCTCCAGGAAAATAACCGGGTTTCCCCATTCCTAGGTTTACCCCTTTGACAGTGATAGGCTTCCATTCTCCTTTCTCCCATATTTCAAAGGAATTTTCCTTTATTCTTGCATTGTACTGTAGTTCCTGGCTCATTTTACTCTCCTCTGCCTTTGGAAGCCCATCTAATATCACCTTCATCATTGGGACATAGGTTGACCAATAAAAAGCGTTATCTGAATATCTCTCCAGCAGCCTATACAGACTTGCCAGTCCTTTCACCTGATAAAACTCAGGGACACTTGCAACATCATTAAAATCTCCGGCAAAGTAATAGCTGATCGATGTTGCATGTGCTCTTTCAAAAACAGCAGCAAATTCCAACGGTATACCTTCCTCATTTAATAACTGCTCGCCTCGTTCTGTAAGATTCCAGTCATAGGTAGCCAGTATTTCGGTGCCATCCTCAGGCAATACAATATCAAACCAATAGTTATAATCAGGGCTTTCTTCTAGCCCAAAGCGATCCTCACCTTCTTTTGTAAAGGATAGGCGTATTCCGTTATCATTCAGATGTTTTTCCTCTAATACAACGATGCGAGCGGATTCGTTCTGCACCAAAACAAACCCTTTTCCACTAAAACCCCAGCTTCCCTCATAGCCTTCAAGCACCCAATTTGGAAGCTCTTCATTTTTTTTAGGATCTAACTCATCAAAATACCGTCCAGTCCAGCCAGTCCAGGAAAGCCCCAAATAGTCCTCTACTTCCTTTCTCACTTGACCGTTCGTAGGAGAAGCAAAGGTATTGAATTCTGCAACTAGGATGCTCGGCGCTTGATCATTTAAACGAGAAACTATATGGTTCCACTCTTGAGCCTCTATGCCTCCAGCCACTTTTTGAGATTGTTCCCCGTAAACACCGTACGTATCTGCTAGATAGATTACATCATAGCCAGAATAATCTGTAGGAAGCTCTCTTTGCTCCCTGTCTGGATGGTAGCCATAATAATCGGTAGAAGCTTTATATTCCTCGCCATTGTTTGTATACCTCAAATGATTTAATAGCCAAGTAATACCTAGATGCTCCCGGTAGCTCTCATCTGGTACCGTCTTATCAATAATTGCTACCTTTAAATCCTTCCCTTGGTCTAGAAACCAAAGCAATACAGGGGCAATTAGCAGGAGAACAAGAACAACTCCTACAAGATAAAACTTCTTCATCACTGCAACTCCTTCTGGGAAAGCCCTTTTCTTTGCATCGTTCCCCATACATTTTTTCCAAGTAGGAAGTGAAGGAAGCCTTCACATCGCCAGATTAATGTTAACGGCTTGTACCAAAAAATTTCGGTTAATGCTAGAATGATTAGCCGTATAACATCTCGAATTCTCGGAAATGTTCTTGTACTCCATGCTTCCAATAAAATTGCCATGGCAGAAAATATAGCACCGTATATGACAAATAAAAGAGTTAACAGAATGGCTAGCTCAAAATAAACGCTGCCCATAAAAAATGCGACAATAATATATATATACCCTAATAGCTCTATAACTGGGCCAAAGCATTCTACCAGCCAAAAGTAAGGAAAAGAGACCATCCCAATTCCTCCATACTTAGGATTCAGTGTCATCTTTCGATACTTCCATAGACTTGTAATAAGTCCTTGATGCCACCTTCTTCTCTGCTTTCTGAGCGTACCTAAATCCTGCGGAGCCTCTGTCCAGCAGACTGGATCTGGTACAAACTCTATTCGATTTTTCGATCTCTTTTCCTTAAGCAGTTTATGAAGCTTTACTACTAGCTCCATATCTTCCCCGATATTATACTTTGTGTAGCCTCCAGCATCCACTACCCATTTTTTAGAGAACACACTAAAGGCCCCTGAAATAATTAGCACCAAATTGAATTTACTTAATGCAATACGTCCCATAAGAAATGCTCTTAAATATTCCACTACTTGCATGACAACTAAGTAATTCGATGAGAGCCCTGTTTTAAATATACTGCCAAGCTGTATATCTGAGCCATTGGCTATTCGAATATTTCCCCCTGCGGCAATCACGTTTCCATTGGAAAGAATAATTGGCTTCATCACTCTTAAAAGAGAGGTTTCTTCTAAAATGGAGTCTCCGTCTATTGAGCAGAAATAAGGATACTTTGCCACATTAATACCTGCATTTAGCGCATCTGCCTTTCCCCCATTTTGTTTATTTACCAAAAGGAGATTTGGGTGGATATCCGATATATAAATATCTTCAATAGGCTCTGTAGGAATTTGCTCCCGAATGACTTTATTCACCTTTTTCATCTTGAATTGTTCTATCACCAATGAAGAGGTGTTATCTGTAGAACCATCGTTAATTACCAAAAGCTCTGTAACTGGGTAGCGCAGGCTCAATAGGGAATGAATGCTTTCGATAACTCCGGCCTCCTCATTGTATGCCGGGACAATGATAGACACCGGCTTCGAATAGATTGCATCTATATAGTCATCGTCTAATTCTTCCTTATCCAGCTTCGACTGTTTCTTCAGCTGTAGAAATGCCATGATAAGCATCGTTCCATACGTGAAAATCACTGCAATCATATAGAGAAAGATAATGGCTGCGAATAAAAGCATGCAGGTTTCTATGAATTTATCCATTTATTAAACAAGTCCTTTCCGAAGGACCTCATATGCCATATCTATTGCATATGGATCTTGGGAGGTTTTTATATATTCCTCTAAAAAATGTTTCCCTTGTTTATCCTTCATAATGGATTTTGCTGCTTGTGCTCGAACTAAAAAAACAGGATCTTCTAAGAGATCTTTTAAAAAATTTTCAGTGTGGGATAAAGGAAGGATAGATAGTAGTTTAGCCACCATTAATCTTTCCTCCCATACGTCTGATTTGGTAAACTGCGAGTAAGGGGAAAGACTCTGAATCGCTCCTATTTCAACAATAGCTTTTAGCGTTCTTACTCTAACTTCTGTGTCAGAGTTCTTTAGATTTTTCTCTAGATACGGTATAAACTCTAATTCTTTCTTTACCCCCATTGTATCTATCAGGGAATACTGAAATGTAGGTGGCAACTCATCGAATTGCTTTACTAATATATTTAAGAGCTCAGGAGAAATGGATAGCAACAGTCTCTTATACTCATATTCTGAAAGCCTGGTAAAAGAATCGAGTACCTTTTCTAAAAAAAGCGCCGGATTAAATAGAGACA
Source organism: Psychrobacillus sp. Z16_25 (assembly GCF_056856695.1). Taxonomy (NCBI): domain Bacteria; kingdom Bacillati; phylum Bacillota; class Bacilli; order Caryophanales; family Bacillaceae; genus Psychrobacillus; species Psychrobacillus sp. Z16_25. The sequence goes on from NZ_JBXEOV010000004.1 coordinate 254,169, forward strand.
TAATTCTCAATAACTGAAAAAGCTCTTCTTGAGAAACTTTCTTTTCCATTAGCCTCTTACAGTCATCTTGTAGCTTAGTTATTTGGAAATCCTCTATCCGAAACATGGCATTCATTCTATTGCTCCAGCTTCTACTTTTTAACTGTTTTCGATAATGATCATATAAATAGTCATTGGAAAAAGAACTTATATTCTTTTGAATAGAATCATTCGATAAATTTTTTAAATACGCAACGAAGATTTCCTCAATACCAGCTATCTCTTCTTTACTAGTGGGAAGAAGGGTAGGTGTTAATGGTCTATTTTCTACCAAGTAATCATTCCAAGCGTCTATTGTCCTTGAAATATATGCTTCTCTTATAGTTAACTTTTTTACTTGTTTCCATCTTCTATAAGCTAGATAAAGTCCGATTCCAATTAATAGGAGAAATAATATAATGATTACCATGGTTACTATGTATATAGTTAGTCTAATCATTGCCATAGCCTCTCAAGGGTCCTTTTCACTTGCGCTTCAAATAAACGAAGATTAAACGGCTTAGTCAAATAAATATCTACTCCTTTTTCAAAAGCATATACCATATCCTCCTCTGACTTTCTCTTCGTCATCATAAATACGACGAACCTTTTATGGTTTGGGAGCCCCCTTATGGTATGCAAAATTTCCAAGCCATTTTTCTTAGGCAAAATATCATTCATAATAATTAGATGTATATGGCTAGACTGATACCATCCGGATTGGAGAAACTCATACCCATCTGAAAATGTTCTAATGTCTAAATCAAAGGGCGAAAAAGACAATTTTTCTAATGACGAGTTTAATAGATGCTGAAAAATGGTATCGTCCTCTAGAAGGCTGACCTTAATAAGCTGCCTTTCTTTTTTCTTGAAAATATCCACTCTCTCGATAGTCCAATTGCCTTTCTCTTTTGCAATGGCCAAGACTCTTTTTCCAGTATTAAGTAACTCATCGAGTTCCGTTTTATTGTTTCCTATCTCTATTACACAGCTAGACATTTTTGCTGCAGAATCTTCCAGACCCTTAAATAATCTAGTTATGAAGGCAATCGCCTCTTCTTCTCCACTTCCCGGTAGGATTAGGCACCATTCAGAAGTCGACTCCAACTGGAACAGAAAATCTGTCTTTCTAATTTTCTGGGCTAAATATGCTTGCAAATCCTCTAATTCACCTCGCTTATCAAAGGAGGCTATTAAAAAAACGGCCGTAATAGTAGATCTAGCACGTACCACATTCGCTTTTAATACATCAAAGAATTGAATGATCTGTTGCTTACTATCTAATGCTTGTTCTTTTAGAGAAAGTATCATCCTACTCGCCCCTTTTCTGACCAGATTAACTATTTATTAACCTCTTACCCCTTTTCGCATTATCTATAAACAAAATTTTACAACTCTTTTCATTTTTTAATACAATTGGAAGAGCCATACCTATTTTATGTAGTAAAAAAGACTGAAGAAAATTCACATACAAATGAATTTCCTTCAGTCTAAGCTACCTTTATTTTTCATTATAAAACGTACGAGGAATCGGACCAATCGTTCTCTTATGGTATAGCAGAGGATTTTTAGCTTGATTATCAATATCTATTACTTCACCAATGATAATAGTATGGTCTCCCGCTTCTACTCGTTCATATACCTTGCATTGTAGGACAGCCAGACTGCCCCTAAGTATTGGTAACGAGTGCACAGACTCACTCCATGTACAATGGTCAAACCGATTCTCTACTCTACTAGAAAATAGCTGGCAAATATCACCTTGTTCTTCAGACAAGATATTAACAGCGAACCGTTCAGCCTTTTGAAAAGCATCATAGGAATATCCCCGTTTGTCAATTGACCACAGGATTAGTAAGGGCTCTAAAGAAACGGAGGCAAAAGAATTTACCGTTAGTCCTATCGGCTCTCCATTTTGATCCATAGTGGTAACTACTGTAACGCCTGTAGGGTAATTACCCATTACTTGCTTAAATTCATCTATTCTATTCCTTCCAGAATCCATCCCAAATCGCCTCCTTCTTTATTCTTTTATCATATCAAACCATTCGTGAATCGGTCACTCAATTACTTTCCTTTTGTTTAAATACCGTACAAGAAGGGTAAATATAAAGTGAAGAATAAAAAATGGAGGGGTTTTTATGACAGTAAAATTAACTGTAGAAAACGCAGTACAGGCTAAACAAGAGGTAGAACGTTTAGAAGCTGAAGGATATTCAAGAGACCACATCCACATTTTTGCTCACTTTAAAGAGCGAGCAGATGATATCAACGATGCCTTAGACACAAAGGATGTCGGCATAAAGGAACAAGGCTTCTTAAATTCCATGAAAAATATGTTTACTTCTCGTGGTGATGAGCTTCGAAGTAAAATGGTTGCAATTGGCTTAACAACTCAAGAAGCAGAAGCTGCAGAAAAAGAGCTAGATAAAGGGAAACTGATTATCGTAGCTCATAAAAAAGACTAATACGTAGCTCTATCTAGTAGGTCTCATAACAGGAGCAAAAAATTAGGAACGAAAGAAAAGGGATTGTCTCATAAGTTTTCAACTTATGGTACAGCCCCTTTTTGCTATGTTGCACAGCTCCTGAAGTGTTCGCAAAGATTCCCTCTCAAGATCACTTTTCAGACAACCCCCTTTTTCCTACTTCTTTTTTTAGCATCCCTTACCTTCGATTGAGTCTCGTACTTGTTTCATCAGTTTCCTCTGTGCTTTCACTTGTTCTCGTGCAATCTTTACCAAATTCGCTTTATTAGTATCTTTTGATTCTGATATAATGGACATCTCCTTTGGTATTCTTCATTCTACTTAGCAGTAAACCTGCTTTTTGTAACATTATGCGTGAATTCTACGGTATGTTCCTCGTCTTTTTTGTTAGATGTCTCAAAAACAAATTTACTTTTCTCTTCCTTTCATTCAAACTATAATAAAGAATATACGTTCGGAAAATTCCTAGCATAATATTTGCAATCCATACATGGGGTGATGAATTGAAACCAGTAATTTTAGCTGAAAAACCTAGTCAAGCCAAGGCCTATGCGGACGCATTCAAAGTAAAAAAACATGACGGGTTCCTAGAAGTTTTGCCAAATGAAATTTTTCGTGAAGGTGCTTATATTACATGGGGAATTGGTCATTTAGTGGAGTTAAAAGAGCCGAAAGCCTATGATCCTAAATGGAATCGCTGGACCTTATCTAGCCTTCCAATCTTGCCAGAAAAGTATGAATTCCAAGTTGCAAAAGGCAAGTACAAGCAATTTAACATAGTAAAAAATCTGTTTAAATCAACAGATACCCTTATTAATGGATGTGATGTAGACCGTGAAGGCTCTAATATTTTTTATAGTATCTATCATCAAACCGGTACACGAGGTCACCATATAAAAAGGCTATGGATTAACTCATTAGAGGTAGAAGAAGTACGTAAAGGCTTTGCCAACCTAATGAACAACAAAAAAGATTTACAAATGTATGAAGAGGCGAAAGCAAGACAAATAAGTGATTGGTTGGTTGGTATGAATGCGTCTCGCCTCTACTCACTACTCTTAAAAGAAAAGGGCGTAAAGGATGTATTTCCGATAGGACGAGTACAATCTCCCACACTTTTTCTTATCTATCAGAGACAGCTTGAAATAGAACAATTTGTATCAGAACCATTTTTTGAGGTGGAAGCAACATTCACAAGTAGCAATGGAAGCTATAAAGGGAAAGCAAAAGCAAAGGAACCTAAAAGAGAAATAATCCTGGAGCTATTACAAAAGCATCACATACAACCTAATTCTCCTGGGGATATCACTTCCTTAAAAACCGAGGATAAGCGTATAGCACCCCCACAGCTACATTCTCTTTCAACCTTGCAGGCTACCGCCAACCGCTTGTGGAAGACGAGTCCTGCCAATGTTCTGAAAGCAATGCAATCGCTGTACGAGAAAAAGCTGGTGAGCTATCCAAGAACAGATTCTCGTCATATTACAACGAACGAGTTCGCTTATATTGCTGGGCAAGTAGAAAAGTATCAAGAAGTAATTCAACATCCCTTTCCTATTGCCTCTAGCTACCCTAAAAAAAGATATGTGGATAACTCCAAAGTACAAGAGCACTATGCTATTATCCCAACAAAAAAAATCCCTACCCCTTCTACCCTAAGCAAGCTTTCTCCTTTAGAAAGAAATTTGTATGAGGAAGTAGTCCGTACAACTATTGCCATGTTTCACAGAGATTATTTTTATACGGAAACAAAGGTCACGACAGAAGTAAATGGGCTACCCTTTTACACGATTGGGAAAACAGAACGGGATTTAGGCTGGAAGGAATTATTCCAATCTAGCAAGTCCGATAAAAAAGAAGAAGATAAACTTCCCATTTTACATCTTCATGAAAATGTGGAAGGTGAAATCGGAATAAAGGAAGGAAAAACTGTTCCCCCTAAACCATACACAGAGGGACAGTTAATCGCCATGATGAAAACCTGCGGCAAGCTTGTGGAGGATAAAGAAGAAAATGAAATTCTAAAAGAGGTAGAAGGCCTAGGAACGGAGGCTACAAGAAGCGGTATAATCGAAACAATCAAGCGTCATGGTTACATCCAGGTAAATAAAAACATTGTATCCATCACCAATAAGGGAAGGGTGCTCTGTCAGTCAATAGAAGGCAATCTACTTTCAAGTCCTTCCATGACCGCTAAATGGGAAAACTATCTACGAAAAATCGGTAATGGCGAAGGCTCTTCCGAACGTTTTTTAGAAAGCATCTCAAAGTTTATTAACAGTCTGTTGCAAGAAGCTCCTAGTGCGATTAAGTCAAAGGATATTGATGGAAGCACTGTGCCAGTTAAAACCTCATCAAAATATACAAAATTTAAACAAGAGCCAATCGCACCTTGTCCAAAATGTAAGGAAGGCTCAATTGTTGCTAGGAAAAACTTTTATGGATGCACCAACTATAAAAACGGCTGTACGCAAACCTTCAACGGCTTCTTTTTAAAGAAGAAAATTACTCCTTCCCAAATTAAGCTGCTTTGCACAAAAGGAAACACCAACACAATAAAAGGCTTTGTAGCAGAAAACGGCCAAACCTTTGACGCTAAGCTAATCCTAGAAGAAGGGAAATTAAAACTAGACTTTAAATAATTTGGTTCTTCACCGTAACTTGGGGTTGATTTCCGTTTTGGCTGGACGCTTTCCTGGGGGCGCGGCTTCAGGAGAACATCCTGTTGGCCTGCGGAAAGCCTCCGATGCAGCGGAGGACCTGAGTCCCATGTATTAATCCGAAGAAAGAGGTTGGACGAATTCCATTTCTTTCTTGATGAGTTAAATCCTTTTTATAATCTCTTAATCAACATTTAAACTTAGAAGGCAACACTATTGGTTCGTAGCAGCGTCGGCGACTCCAACAGGAGGAGGGAGACGGGTGAGCCATAGCAACGGCACGCTTTAACGTTCGGCTATGGCTCACCTGTGGGGAAGGAAAACTAAGAACGTCACATCGTGTGACAACGTTTTCCTGACCAACATCCTGTTGGCCTCCGACGCTGCGGAGAACCTTAAGAATCTCCAAAATAAGAATGCACTTATAATTCCTATCCTATGACAGTGCCATAAGCTCTTCTCCTTCGATTTTGACCCAGCCTCATTGTTTATCCCTTATCATTCAAACGGATATGGATAGACTACCTGCCCTTTTCTCCCTTTCGTCACGACTGCTTGAGATAGCGAATTTAAAATAGCCTCCTCTATAACCTCCGTTGCCGCCTGAAAAATGCTATTCATGATTGGGTGATCGTCTCTAAGCTCCTGTCGAGTCTCTACCATTTCACTGGAATTATGAGGAATTTTATGAGCAGTAGAAAAAGCAATAACAATATCTCCGCTCCCATTACTATAGTGACTCCCAGTTCGACCTAACCCGACCCCACATCTTTTAGCTACTCGTTTTAGCTGTCTATTACTAAGCGGGGCATCCGTGCCAATTACCATCATGATAGAGCCATCTGCCGGATTTTTAACGGTAGGTGTTTCATTCGCCTTATTTGATTCATAACGATAATCAAAAAACTCTTCCTTCTTCCCAAAGTTACTTACAATCAGGCAACCCATAGTAAAAGACGTTCCGCTCTTTTCATCCTGAATTATTCGGGATGAAGACCCCACGCCCCCTTTATAGCCAAAGCACACCATTCCCTTACCAGCCCCTACAGCTCCTTCCTCAGAGACATCTGTAGAAGCACGCTTAATTGCCTCTATTGCATGCTGGGGTTCTACTGGAAGTGAACGAATAGAATTTAAGTGACTATCATTGCATTCGCCAACCACTAAATTAATTGTCCCAGTGGTCTCACCTATATCACTGTTTTGTTCTAGCATGTATTGAAGAGTTCCTTGTGTCACTGCTGATATCGCAAAAGTATTTGTAAGCATAATTGGCGCTTCAATGACTCCCAGCTCGTCCACTTGTACCAATCCCGTCGTTTTACCAAAGCCATTTAACACATGACCAGCAGCAATTACTTTGTTAGCAAACAAATTATCTCCATGCGGTAGAATGGCCGTTACTCCTGTACAAGCATACTCATCATTCGGAAGAGGATAATCTAAAGTAACATGTCCAACCATCACCCCCGGGATATCCGTTATACAATTTTTCTTTCCAGGCTGTAATCTACCAATTTGTACTCCACGCTCGCGAATTTTCATCAGTTCCATTTTTTATTATCCCCTAACGTAAGATACTTCTTTCCACCTTTTTAGTAATGCATCCTCTATAAACTCAGGTTTACAAGCATATATACGAATTACGTCCTTTATTTCCTCAGGAAGATATCTCTCATTTCTATTATTAGCAAGGTCAGGATAGCCAGAACCTCGGTGGAGGTAATCAGAGCTTGCAACAGAATACCACTGCTCAGGATCTAAGAGCTTTTCATTAATAAAGACTTCCTTAATAGTTGTTCCACTATAAAGTATTTCCATTCCGGAAACATGCAGTCTTCCTGCAAATTTTCCACGAAACCCAGCCCCTCTTCCTTCTGCAAGGCAGACTTGATCGTCTAAGGATTGTTCTAATGCTGCTAATAGATGTTTCCCTTGAATTTCAGAGTAAGTCGGATTTAAAGGAGAAGGACAAGTTTCTATTAACTTCTTCCGAGAAACATATCGAAAAATACCATTGTTACATATTCCACTATTAATCAACCCAATATCTGTATCTAACATATCTCTCAACCCAGAGGCTATGAGGTTAGAAAGCGGGTTCTCTTCTACTACATCGTGCCAAAGCGGCTGTTCAATTGTGTATAAGGGTTTGCTTAACACCTGAATAGCCTTCTTTTTATTCATTTTTAAAATCGAAACAATTTCTTGATCCTCCAGCTCATCATTCGTTGAGATTGTTTCCGAATGAAGCAATGTAGTCTTTCCGTCTACTATCTCTACTTCTACTATCCCTACATGCTCTCCATAATTTCCTGCACTATTCATAATTGTTCCGTTTACAAGCTTTGCTTTAGGATATAGCTTATGGTCATGAGCAGAGATGATGATATCTATCTCATCTATTTCCTCTGCAAGTGGCTCATCAGCAAATGTCCCAACGTGACTTAATAGCATACAAAGGTCATAGGACCCCTTTCGGCTCTCTATTTCCTCTTTTATCGCAGCTGTATAATCCTTTATTTGTAGTCCGAGACCCTCACTAAACTCACCGAGATTTGGAGAAGAACCTGTAATCAGTATTCGCAATCCATTTTTAACTATTACAACGCTTTTACAAACACCATTTATCGCCGTGCCGTCCTTCTTAAAGATATTATTGCTGATAAAAGAAATCTTACTCGTACTCGCCATATGTTCTAATGTATCAATTCCGTTAAACATTTCATTGTTGCCAATCGTGATAGCATCGTATCCAACATTTTGTAATAGCTCAAGCGCTGCCACTCCCCGTGTGCCCTGTAGCTCTATACTTTTAAAATCTGCAAAATCTCCACCATCTAAAATGATAGAGTTATCATCCTTCAATCTCTTAATAAGAGTTACTGCCTTCTTAAAGTTTTCAAAATTACTATGTAGGTCATTTGTGTGGATAATTTTTAATTTCATCGTATCCTCCATATTTTTGTAATAAATTTAAACTTTGATTGGTGGGGTTTTCTTTCATCCCCACCAATCATTAGTTGAACCAATCGGGCTTTTAGGGACAGTTGAT